>CAYNXQ010000033.1:0-8754 GCA_964401185.1 uncultured Gammaproteobacteria bacterium
AGACCATCGGGTTTGAGGACGCGGTTGGCCATGGCCATATAGGCGCGATAATTCTTGTAGCCGACGTGTTCAAACATGCCAAGCGAGACCACATGATCAAACGGTTGTTCAGCGGTAAATTCTCGATAATCCTCCAGACGAATATCCACCGATAGCCCTGTGGCGCGTTCGCGGGCAAGCGCAGCCTGTTCTTTTGATACAGTCAAACCAACGACCTTGGCGCCATAGCGTTCGGCCGCGAATATTGCAAAACTCCCCCACCCGCAGCCGATGTCGAGTACGCGATCACCAGACTTTAGTCCGATTTTGCGGCAGACCAGATCCAGCTTGGCTTCCTGCGCCTCGTCGAGCGTCGTCGCATTTTTCCAGTAACCGCAGGTATAGGTCATGCGAGGATCAAGCATGGCCATATAGAGGTCATTGCCAATATCGTAGTGGGCCTGTCCATTGGCATGCGCGCGAGAGATGGTTTGGAAATTAAACATTCGAGTGGCGATGGCTTGAACAATCATCGGCCAATTGCCAGCAACTTTTTCTTCGAGTCCGCCGCGAATCATCTGATCAGTCAGGACGTCAATCGCGCGACAATCCCACCAGCCATCCATGTACGACTCCCCCAGACCAAGCGAACCTTGCGCCAGGACACGAGCATAAAATCGAGGATCATGTACGATAATATCTTCGGGGGAAGAGCCATTCACCGATATCCCCACAGACCCCAGAAGACTTCGAACCGTTGATTCCGCACGCTGCATATCAGGGATTAGGGAGAAGATTATCTGCGTCCAGATGATTTCTGGTTGCTAAAAACGTACAGATACAAAATATCCAGAATACCAAGCGTGTTTAGAATAAGCAGGGCGATAAACCATTCTTTACTCTCATTGCGAGCAGCCCGCCACAGCGCCATCCCCTTCCACGTGATGGACCAGACAATCAGTGGAAACAAAAGAAGTCCAAGGCCGAGGCTACTTCCCCAGCCCCAGGAATACATGCCCATATAATTCATCATAGAAGATGATTAGGGAATAAAATTTCCTCTAGTATAATCCTTTTTTCTTTGATCAGCAAGTCTTTTGATGGCGATTTTTTGTTTCAGAAAAAAGAAAAAGCCCGACAAACTTTGGTGCCGAGCTGATGCGCCGCTCTTATTTCTTCTTTTCAAGCATCTTGATGCGTTCGCGGATATATTCTTTCGCATCATCTGTCAAAGACTGATGGGTTCGAAGCATGTCGCCCAGATGCGTGCGCAACTCTGCCTTGGACAGACCCTTCCAGAGCGGGTTTTCTCGAATGATCTTTTCCACATCACTTCGGTCGACGAATTGTTTGGATACCACAGGCACCTCCTTTGTTAAGCGGACGTTGTGGTTCATTCAGATGCTCAGCACGTAGGAGTTATCCTTTGCGAGGAATAATCCGACGACCTCGCGGCTGGTTTTTCTCGACCTCTCATCACCCCAATGAGAAATATCTTTTTCACAAAGCGCTTTCAAAGTTCGCTCCATCTCCTCCACATGACGCATGGCTTCCATGAACCACGGCTGGTTCAGGTACTCTGGCTCCGATTCGAGCTCCGGTAGCTTTGCGAAGAGGCCAATGAAGAAACCGTGTCGGCGGCGCTCATAGTCTTTGGTTCGCGCCTCATTTCTCTTGCGGACAGGAAGAACGAGATCGTTAATGCTCGCTTGCAGTGATGACACCACAACCGATATCTTTTGTATGGTCTCCATCATCTCGTGGCATGTCGGGCAGTCCACACGCTCGATGATCTCACCCAGGTTGTCCGGCGGGAAGCCGAATAGGCAACCCGGGGCCAACGCGAGGATCAGCTGCGATCGCTCTGGAAGTCCGGTCTTCGCGAGTTCCTCGGTCAGTTTCTTTTCCATTTCCTTTCCTCCTTGTCCTTGTGGCGGACAACACGGAGCATACCAAAAAAATCCTTCTATGGCAAGGGCGTGGACTTTGGGCGTATGTGGTTCCATCTGCCTTACCACTTCCTCATACTCGAAGTGCGAATCGAAGTATCTTAGATTCTTGCTGTAGCGGATCTGGTTGTCTTGGTTGAAAGCGGACAGTTGCTTACGTACTTGGACAGCTTCCGAATATTATTATTTTTTGTTACGCCCGTACAAAAACCATCCTATCAAAATGATAACTGATATTATAGCGCCAATAATATTGGGTATGATGATAGGGGTGTTTTTTATCTCAAATCCATACAATATCCAAATAAATGATCCAATACTTGTGATGAAGTATGTCGTAGCAGATACGTCCCTGGCGCTTTTATTTTTGAATATTTTTATTGCTTGAGGAAGCGCCCCGAAACCTAAGAAAACACCGGAGATTGTGGCCAAAATAGAAAGTATTGTCATATTTAATTTATTATATCATAAATAAATAAAAAAAGGCGCCATACCCAAGTGTTATCAAGAAGTAACTTGAATAGCCAGTGCTCGGAGGGCGGGATTCGAACCCGCGACCAATTGGTTAACAGCCAACTGCTCTACCGCTGAGCTACCTCCGAATAACGCCCATATCATATCACAGGCTTCCAAAATCTTCAAGTTTCCTGGCTTGGGAAAATACCTTGATAGTGGTATAGTGAAACCAATTGCCTATGAAAAAATCTTCTCCCTGGTTTTTGGCATTCCGCGTCCCTTTGGTTGTTTTTCTTTGTCTGATTGCGACGATTATCGCAACCGTGCTTGGGTCGCACCTGTTTGCTCTGATATTCGGTGTGATCTCGGCCATGCTGGGCGGATTTGAACCAGGCAAAAAGATTGTTGCGTCAATCAGCCATGGACAATTTGCTCTCGATTATATTGCCTTTGCAGCCATCGTGCTGGGGATTGCCACCGGCTCGTACGTTGTCGTCGGCATTATCTCGCTCATGCTCTCGGGCGGCGAGGCGCTTGAGGATTATGCCATGGCTCAGGCCAGAACATCGCTCACGGCCTTGACCAACCGCATCCCCAAAGATGTCTACCTATGGCGCGATGGCGCTCCACAAGAAAAAATCCCGATCGCGACCGTGGCAGTAGGACAAGAAATTTTTGTCCGCAAAGGTGAAATTATTCCACTCGACGGCACACTCCTCTCGTCCAAAGGATTGGTCGACGAATCCTCACTCACCGGTGAACCATATCCAGTAGACAAGCTGATGCGCGACCCAGTGCGCAGCGGTACGGCCAATGTCGGCGAATCACTGGTGGTTCGTGTAGACAAATCCGATGCCGAGTCCACCTATCGGGCGATCATCCATCTGGTCGAAGCAGCCCAGCGCGAGAAGCCAACATTCCTGCGTCTGGCCGACCAATATAGCGTCATTTTTACTCTCGTCACAGTCGTCTTGTCGATTGCGGCCTTTGCTCTTACTGACAATCTGGTCCGGGTGCTCGATGTGCTCGTTATCGCCACCCCTTGCCCGTTGATTCTCGCAGCTCCGATTGCTTTGTTTGGCGGGATGAATGCGGCAGCCAGGCAGCGGATTTTGCTAAAAAATCTGGCCTCGATCGAAGCCTTGAATCGTGTGAGTACGATTATTTTTGACAAGACAGGCACATTGACTTTGGGCACACCAACACTCACCACGCTGACCATCCGAGATAAGAATTATTCTCCCAAAGAGGTCTACAGCATTGCCGAAGCGCTGGAGCGTCATTCTCTGCATCCTGTCGCCGCCGCGATTATAGCCAAGGCCAAGGCCGAAGGCGCGCCGATGGTGGTCGCCGAGGAAACCGATGAAAAACTTGGTTTTGGAATCCAGGGCACAGTTGATGGAAAACGCTATTCGCTGGCTCGTGCGTCTGGCCGAGAGACCGCCATGCAGATCGATCTCCACCGCGGAAAAAAATTGATTGCCAGTTTTATTTTCGAGGACCATATCAAATCCGGCTCGATTCCCATCCTCAAACGATTGATCAAAGGCGGCATTTCTGTTGCTATTTTTACAGGAGATAAAGAAAAAAATGTGGAAAATCTTGTTACCCAGCTTGGCACACTTGGCAAACAACTTACGGTCAAAGCCAACTGCACTCCAGAAGACAAAGAGCGCGGCATTGCCGAGCGGCACCGCCACGGAGAAGTGGTAGCCATGGTCGGTGATGGAATCAATGATGCGCCAGCATTGGCCCTGGCTGATGTCGGCATGGTCTTTAGTCACGAGGAGCAGACGGCAGCACTCGAGGCGGCTGATATTGTGTTTTTGGGCGGAGATATGGTACTGGTATCCCGCATCTTTCAGATTGCCAAGCGATCGCTCCGGATTGCCAACCAGAGCATTGTAGTGGGGATTGGACTTAGTATAGTTGGCATGATCGTTGCCACTCTCGGGTATCTCCCCGCCTCGATCGGCGCCCTGGTACAAGAAGGCATCGACATCCTCGTTATTCTCAATGCCCTTCGGGCAAGTTGGTAGGATAAAAAGAGGGCACCCGCGGATGAATTGCGGATGCCCTGAGAACTTCACTTATCTAGCTCTTGGACTTGATGAGGACGACGTCGAACCATTGAGGCACCTTTCCGTCTCCCGTCCATGGTACGAATCCATTCTTGTAGTGATAGAGAGGGTACACCTCAACGGAGTACTCCGTCAGAATTTCCGTCAGCTTCTGCCAGAGAGGATCGCCTGGCTCAATATACGCCCTGGTTGCGTTGGCAAAAACAATCCGATACTCTGGATGATCTGCCAGCCACTGGATATACTCGTTCTATCTGAGAATCTCCAAGGCATCTGCCTGAGTCCAGACGCTCCACATGCCATCAACTTGCCGACGAGGTCGCGGGTAGTCTGTGCCGAACATCTCTTCCTCCTTGTGTTTGCGCTGTGATGCCCTCACGGCCAGGGGTCAGAATGACAAATGAGAATAACACAAAAAGAAGTCGCTGTCAAGAGCTGCTGTTTACTCTATCCCCACAATTCGATACTCGACGTCCCGATTTGCCAATGGGATTTTTACCACATCCCCTACTTTGTGATTCAAAAGTGCTGCGCCAATCGGCGACGTATGAGAAATAATCCCAGCTCCAGGATCAGTTTCTTCGGAGCCAAGAATTTGAAATACTTTTTGCTTGCCCGCAATTTCTACGGTTATCGTATGGCCAATCGCGATGCGAGTTGTCTGTTTTGGGGTAGGAATAATCTGGGCGCCAGAGAGCTGATGTTCCAGTACAAGCATGCGCTGGTTCAGTCCGCGCAGTCGCCCTTTGGCCATTTGATATTCCACATTTTCGGAAAAGTCGCCGAGTTCGGCCAAGCGCGCCACTTCGGCCGCCAGCCCCGGGCGCAATCCCTCAAGCCGATGGAGTTCGCGTTCGAGCGCTTCAAATTTACCTTCGGTCAGCAGCGGATCAGTTTTTTGCGATTGAAATTTTCCTGGTTTGCGAAATGGAATGCGCATACGGTTTCAGTGTATCAAGCAAAGAGAAACAAATCCAGCCTGGTCAAACAAAAAACTCCTCTTAAAGGAGTTTTTTGTTAAAGCGAATACTTTATCATTAAAATTTTATTCGCAAGGCATCCTCTACTTTTTCCATTCGTATCCGTATCCATTCTAGAAAATAAGTGGAAAATTTAAATTTTCTTTTTGTATCATATTGATGTTTCAAAAAGATTTTTGCCACAAATTCTACATCGGCACGTGAGGCAGAGAGTACATAGGGTCTCAAATTTTCTGGAACACCGGAGCGTTCTAGCATATCATGGATGAGTGGTGTCAAATATTTTTGCAAATGTAAAAAATGCTTGTCATCCAAATGAAGCATCTTCATCTCCTCTTTACGAGATGTAGCATGGAATGTTTTTTTTAATTTTTTCATAAAATATATCCCGCATCGTACCAAAAACGATGCGATGCGGGAAGTACCAACTATCGAATACGACGCGTTTCCCTTTTGATGCGCTTTTCGAGATACGCGTCGTGTGCTTTGCCATATTCTGCCAATGCAGCCTTAGCCTCTGGAGACAGGCGTCTAGAGCGGTATTCCATCCAGAACAAAATGCCGCCAACCATGACCATAGCGAATCCCAGAGCTATTGCGACAAACATACGGTGATACTGCCAATCAACCAACCCTATGTCCAGCAATTTCAGCCCCCCAGACACCATAGTTGCAAAACCTATGACCACCAACAGATGAGCCGCTCTTTCCTTTTTTGACATCTTGATTAGTCTCCTTTGCTTGTAGACAATATAAAGTATCTGCTTATTGGCGTCAACAATTGACTCCAGGCCAAATGCTTGTTATACTCTGCCCCTATGGATCCAGGCAATGTCGTTGTCCGCTTCGATGCGGTGTCATTTCACTACAGCCCCTCTAAGCCGCTCCTCGAAGAGGCCAGTTTTAGCGTCCGTGAGAATACCAAAATTACCATCATGGGCCAAAATGGCGTAGGCAAAAGTACGATTTTCAAACTGCTTCTAAAAGAATTGTCGCCACAAGAAGGAACGGTGAGCGTTGGGGTTGGCAAAACGATTGCCATTGCGCATCAAGTCATGCCGCGCGAGCATTTGGACAAAACGATCGAAGAATTTTTTGGCAGCCTGTTTCCGACCAAGCCATACAACTTGCCCAAGCGCATCGCCGACATCATGGCTGCGGTCAATCTCGCTGTTCCGGTAACGACAAAAGTACGGTCGTGTTCTGGCGGTCAGCAAGCGCGATTGCTCCTGGCCTACGCCCTGATTCAGGAGCCCGACATCTTGCTTCTCGACGAGCCGACCAACAATCTGGATGCCGACGGCATTGCTCATCTCACCGAATTTCTGATCGCCTATCCCAAGACGTGTTTGGTGATTTCGCATGATGCCAATTTTCTCAATGCCCTTACCGACGGCGTCTTGTATGTGGATTTCTTCACACACAAAGTCGAACAGTATGTGGGCAACTATTACGAAGCGCTTGAAGCGATAGAAGCGCAGATCGAACGCGAACGCGCCAAAAATGCACAGCTGAAAAAAAGCATCCAGGATCGCAAAGACAAGATCAACTTCTTTGCGCACAAAGGCGGCAAAATGCGAAAATTGGCCAGCAAACTCCGCGACCAGGTGGAAGAAGCGGAAGAAGAAATGGTGGACGAGCGAAAAGAAGATCGTACCATCAATGATTTTACCATTCCAGTGCAGACCGGCATCATCGGCCCTGTGGTCGAAATATCATCTATCCAGGTGCTTGCGAATCACACGCCAGTCGAAAAGACTCTTACATCTACTATTGCTGTGCACAAGAAAGAACGCCTGCTCTTGCGCGGTCCAAACGGCATTGGCAAAAGTACTTTTCTTGCGTCACTCGCCACCGGCACTGCAGCTGGGGCTCGCATCGCGCCCGACATTACTGTGGGGTATTATCGCCAGGATTTTTCTGGACTTGATTTCAACAAAACAGCGTACGAAGCGCTGGCCGAAGCAACGCCCAATCCCTGGAATGAAGAAATTTATGCAACTGCGGGACAGTTTTTGCTCTCGGCCGAGACGCTGCGCAATCCGGTAGGTTCGCTCTCCGAAGGGCAGAAAGGATTGCTGTGCTATGCGCGCTTTGTTTTGCAAAAGCCCGGTCTCTTGATCATGGATGAGCCGACCAATCATATCAATTTTCGACATTTGCCAGTGATCGCCAAGGCGCTCGACAGCTTTGGCGGCGCGATTATCCTTGTCAGTCATGCGCCAGAATTTTTGGATCAGATGACGATTGATCAGACGCTCGATCTGGGAGCGCTGGTGTGATTTGCTCGGGGACTTGGAATACTCACTCGCCCTTCGGGCTCTCAATAGGGGCTCCCACCCCTCTTGTCCCCGACCAACATTCGGGGTCACCCCCAGCAAGAGAAACCATACGGTTTCTCCCTTCCCTGGTCCGATTCCAATCTATAACAAAACTAAAAAATATCACCCTAGTTGGGGTGATATTTTTTAGTTTTGTCTTGCACCTCTCTTAAATACAAAAAGTAGGTAAAAATTTTTTCATATAAAGTTACTACAGCAAAAAACAGTAAACCTTATAATTGTTCAACTATAATTTTAATCCCCACCCATTTCATTATTAGCACAAAGGAGATTTTCTGCTCTACCATCAATTTCCTTAAACTTCTTATTTACTAGATCGATTTCCCAAAGGATTTTGACTTTTTGTTCTCCTTGATTAGAGGTCGCTGGATCATTCTGTGCTACCGCAAATAGTACTCTAGTATTATCAATTCCTTGACAGAGAGGTCTTATCATGAGCACCTCATCTGGATTTACTTGTGGTTCTCGAATTACATCCAAAATTTTCCAAAAAATAATATTATTAAATCTACCCGCCTCTTCTTCTAGGGAATAAAAATGGTAGTTCTTCTGGCTGGAGTCACGAATTTCTGAAACACCGTATCGGCCATTCACCAACCAACCTGCATCCAAAGATAACGGGGCCTTAACAACTGAATATATTTTGCCGGTATAATCCACGAGATTATTATTCTTTTCAAGGGCAACTTGTTGTGTTGTTGACGAAATCAAAGAAGTAACATACCCACTAAACACCCAACCATTAACTCCATTAAAAGTAACATTAATCCAATTCCCCTTCATCCCATCCACGATATCTTCTGGTTTGTAATTATTACACACCTCATTTAAAATATTATTTTCAAAAAGACCAGTCTGACCAATGACTTTTGAGTTCTTATCTGGCGCTGTGTACACTTTTATCCAAACCTCTGTTAATTGACCGCAGGTGCCTGTACTTACACGTGACAAAAACGGGTCAAAACTT
>CAYNXQ010000034.1:0-8665 GCA_964401185.1 uncultured Gammaproteobacteria bacterium
CCTATGATTTTGTGACCAAAAAACAAATCACGCTCCCCAAGCAATGGCAGGACTTTTCTTTCTCCCCCGAAGGCACCCAGATTGCGGCCAAAAGCATTGCCTACTCTCCGGAAAATAGCTGGCTCGTGGTGGCCAGTCCAGACGGGAGCAATGTTACCCCAGTTGCAGCGCTCGGCAACAATGCCGACAAAGTAACGGTCAACTGGTCACCCAACAACCAGATCGTCGCGCTCTCGACCACTGGGGATCCGCTCGGTGGCGATCGTCAGCAAGTCTTGTTTGTTGGACTGCACGGAGAAAACTTTCCCTCTACCGTGGTCGAGGGTCGTGATCTGCGCTCCACTTGGTCCACTGATGGCGCCAAATTACTCTACAGCGTCTACAGCGCCAATAGTGATTTCAAGCCAGAACTCTGGGTGGTGAATGCTTCCGGCGGATCAATCGGCACTGGCCGACAAAATCTGGGGATTGATACCTGGGCCGACAAGTGCGCCTTTGGCGATGGTCGTTATGCCTACTGCGGCGTACCCGACACACTCGATCAGGGCGCAGGATTTGCTCCAACGCTGGCCAACAATACGCCCGACCACCTAATCCGCATCGATACGCAGACAGGGCTCAAAAGCGAAATCCCCATGCAAAATACGCACGTGATTGATCATATCTCGATTGCGCCCGATGGTAAATCCCTCTACTTTACCGACAAAACTCAAAATGGCCTCTTTACGGTAAATCTATGATGCGCACCCGGACATTCCTTGCCATTTTTATTCCGGCAATTCTGCTCGGCGGGCTTGGACTTTTTATCCAAATTGTCCGCTACCAGCCGCTCAATCCTCCTGCCAACGCTTCGACCGCCAGCACGCAAACACCGATCCCCATCTTTCCTGATGATCCGATTTTGGGCAAAGCCACCGCTCCAACTCATTTGATCGTCTTTGCGGATTTTGGCTGCCCTGGCTGCAAGCAAGAAATGGATGTTCTTGGCACACTCCTGGCGCGCTATCCGAGTAGCGTGCAGATCATCTGGAAAGGTTTGCCGGTCACCCGCATTCCCTACCCCACCGACCGCGCGCATCTCTATGCCTTCTGCCTCAATCAGCAAGGAAAATTTTCTGCTTTCAAAAATGCTGCTTTTGCCAATGGCGACAATCTCGATGAGCCAACGCTCCAGACGATTGTCTCGACCATTGGGGCTGATCAGAAAAAGATTGACGCCTGCCTCGCTTCGGGGGCAGCCGATGCGTACCAGACCCAGATGACTGCGCTGGCCACCGCGCTCAATATCCAAAGCGTCCCAACAGTCTTCCTGAACAATGCGCAAATTGAGCCGCCGACCACGCTCGCTGGCTGGGAAGTGCTTCTCAAATTGCCGCCATCTTCATAGGGTGATATACTTTTCTCATTCAGACTTGTCTTTGTATGCGAAAACTATTTTCTTCTGCCGTATTTTCACTCACCTTGCTCGCGGTGTTCTTTTTTTCTCCACTTATAGTCTCTGCGCAACAAATAACTGGCTCAGGGGTCACCAGTCCCAATCAATTGCAGCTAGTTGCGCCCCAGCCCCGCATCACGATCCCGGGGGTGAGCTTTACTCCACCAGAAAATCTGGTCCAGCCAGAAGTCGGCCCAGGCGGAGTGACCAATCAGGTGGCACATGTCCCCTATCTGGCCGAATATATCGCCGCAGTATATAAATATGCTGTCGCGATCGCCAGTATTTTGGCCGCGATCATGATTGTTGTTGGAGGCTTCCAGTGGACTGCCTCGGGCGGATCGGCTGATGCGATCAGCAGCGCCAAAAAAAGAATTGTCGGCGCGGTAACTGGACTGGTGATTGCGCTTGGGTCGTACACGCTTCTCTATACCATCAATCCAGAACTCGTCCAATTCCGCAGTTTGAAGATCAATGTGATTACGACGGTGGATATTGATTCATTTGATAAAGGCACCCCGCTTGATCCCCAAATTGAAAGTGGCGTTGCAAGTCGCCTGCCTCGCGGAGTAAGTCCAACCGGTCCACGAACCGCCGCAGTGATCGCAGTCGAGGCCGACGTCGGCGGAACCAATATGATTGATCGTGTCAACCGATTGGGTAAGACAGGAATATTAGGCTCCATTGCTCCTGATACCACCAATTGTCCACTTTCTCAACATCATAATTCAACTCTTTCTCTTGCAGGAACAGTCAGCAATCAAACATTAGATTTTACCGGCTTTGACCCCCTATTCCAATTGTATGGAAAATGTCTTCCCATCCAAGACGGTTGGCGGATCATCAAAGCGATGTCGTTTACCGAATCTGCCCACAATTCTTCCATCGTTAATAGTATTGGCTTCATTGGCTTATTTCAAACCAAAACACCTTTTTGCAACGGCTATCTTGATCCCTACCAATTATCCGGCTCCTGCACCAGGCTAACCGACCCAGAGGTGAGCACCATGGTTGGAACTGCCTCACTGCTCGGATCCGTCCAAAAAATCCAAAGTATTTGCACTGGGGGATTAAGTCCTGAAGATCTGTATTACTTTATTTACCTGGGACACCAGGGTGGTCTTGGCACATTGGGTTCTGTCCTCCAAAACTCATCATGCGACCGCACCAAAGCTTGCAAGTACATCTATCAATTCTGGAATGCAAAACAACAATACCACGACAACACGCCACCCGCGTGTGCCACGTAAAAAGAAAAGAATAAATGCCTGTCGAGAAAGATTTCGTCCGTATGGGAAAAATTCTTACGACCTTTGCCTGCAGCAAATGTGATGCGCAATTTAGCAAATGGCTCGGTCGCTGTCTTGAATGCGGCGCCTGGGGCACGCTCGTCGAGTCAATAGTAACCAAAGAAACCAAAACTGCGCCATCAGCCCCTCTTGCCGAGGCCCTAATACCAAGCACCCTTGGTCAGATTGCTGGCGAAAAAACCAAGCGCCTGCCGACCGGCATACAGGAACTCGACCGCGTGCTGGGTGGCGGACTGGTGCCCGGCAGTTTTATCCTGCTTGGCGGCGAACCTGGCATTGGCAAATCCACACTGGCACTGATGATTGGGGCCAGCATTCCAAGCACCCTTATCCTCTCGGCCGAAGAATCGATTGAACAGGTGAAACTGCGCGCCGACCGACTGGGTGTCCGCTCTCCGAATCTCAAACTAGCAAGTACCAGCAGTCTCGAGACCATCCTGGCAACCATACGGAAAGAAAAACCGACGTTCGCAATTGTGGATTCGATCCAGACTATCGCTTCGGAACGCATCCTCGGAGAACCGGGCAGTGTCAGCCAGATTCGCGGCAGCGCAGCTGAACTCCTCACCCTCGCCAAAACTGACGGCATTGCCATACTCATTATTGGTCATGTGACCAAAGATGGCGCCTTGGCTGGGCCAAAGACGCTGGAACATCTGGTCGACACTGTGCTCTATTTCGAAGGCGATGGCAATGAGGATTTCCGCCTATTGCGCGGGGTAAAAAATCGCTTTGGTTCCACCGATGAAGTCGGCGTCTTCGAGATGCACGAGACTGGGCTGCGCGAACTGGGCAATCCATCGGCTCGCCTGATTCGCGACCGCAGCTCTGCCGCTCCAGGATCAGTTGTTACCTGCCTTCTCCAGGGCACGCGCCCAATGCTGGTCGAAATTCAAGCCCTGGTGAACAAAACCGTCTTTGGTTATCCCGTACGCAAAGCGAGTGGATTTGATCTCAATCGCCTCCACGTCTTGACTGCAGTCCTGCAAAAACGCGCTGGACTGAATCTGTCGCAATACGATATCCATATCAATGTCGCGGGTGGCATTCGCGCCGATGAACCAGCGGCCGATCTGGCAGTATGCCTGGCGATTGCTTCGGCCTACAAAGATAAAGTATTGGGTAATGATCTGGTGGTCTTTGGCGAAGTGGGATTGGGCGGCGAAGTTCGCAATGTGCGCCAGACCGACAAACGACTCCACGAGTGCGAGACGCTGGGCATGAAGCGCGTGATTCTCCCCAAACAAACCCATCCGAGCGAAACAACGATCAAATTAATTGCTGTCGGCAATATCCAGGAACTGATAACACAAAATACTTAGTTAAAAAATCCGCAGCTACATTGTGTAGACTGCGGAAAAAACTTATCGGTTGCGACTCCAAATTCGCCCTTCATCCCAGACGGCCTTGCCTGGATTGCCGGTAATCTCTGGCTTCAGGATCCCGCGCTGGCGAGCCTGTGTCTCGGTCAGGATCATGTCCCCAACCGAATACATGTACTCGCCCTTCTTTGGGTCGAACCCCAGCGCCTGGAGATTCGCTTGCCGAGGATCAGTATCGCTGACCCCTTTGAATCGGACGCGTCGTACTACTCGTGCCATGATTTCCTCCCTTTCGAACACGCGAGATGATCAGCCGTTCAAGCGCGCATGGAGTGATTCCACGAGCACTGGATCGATTGTGCAAAACAGATCAAACGAAGAACTGCCAAAGCCGGCCCGCTGTCGATCCTCCCGGCTGCAGAAAAAAATCTGGTCGAAGGGGACCCGGGCATCGCGGCCATTGGGGTGTCTTCGACCAAACGCCCGCTGTCTCACCCCTCGCTCCGGAATCCAGGGAGAGCGCATGCGATAGAGGAGAAGCGGTGTAGCTTCGCTCACCTGGACTTCATCGACCACCGCAGACGACAGCATGATGCCGCTGGAAGAAAAAGAGAGTGATGGTTTCATGTGGCCATTGAAACGATGACCGTTGGCCGCTTTCAGTTTGATCTTCACAGTCCGAACTGCAGACTTCACGTAGTTGCTCATGATTCCCTACCTTTCTGTTTTTCAGTCTAGCAAAGAGTACCCCCCTTGTCAAGCTACTCCAGATGCACCGTCTTTTCCCAGGCTTCTACTCGTTCGCGCAGACGCGGATACTGATCAAAATCAATCCCATGAGCCACTTCTCGCGCCAGCCGAATGAGGTCGGTATCGCGGAGACTGGCCAGACGGAATGCCGACATGCCGCTTTGGGCGGTGCCATACACTTCACCCGGACCGCGCCTAGCCAGGTCATACTCGGCCAAGACAAAACCATCGGTGGTCTTTTCAAAAAAAGCCAATCGTTCCAGGACATCGGGATTGTTGTTGTCGGTAAACACCAGGCAGTACGATTGGTGAGTACTGCGCCCGACCCGGCCGCGAAACTGGTGGAGTTGAGCCAATCCAAACCGATCGGCGCCTTCGATCACCATGACACTGGCATTGGGAATATTCACCCCAACTTCGACGACTGATGTCGACACCAGTACATCAATTTTTCCCGCCGTCATCCGCTCCATCACCTCATCTTTTTCTTTGGTTTTGAGCTTGCCGTGCAGATAATCTACCCGCAAATCAGGAAAAATTTCTTTGGACAATTTTTCGTATTCATCCATCACCGACTTTTTTTCACTCTGCATACTGCCGCTTGAACCATCTTCGGACTTCTCGATCAAGGGACAAATCACAAACACTTGCCTCCCCTTCCCGACTTGTTCACGGACAAATTGCATAGCCCGACTGCGATGTCTGGGTTCGACCAATCGTGTCTTGATCGGTTTGCGCCCTTCGGGCATGGTGCGAATAATTGAAACATCCAGATCGCCATAGAGTGTCAGGGCCAACGACCGCGGGATGGGTGTGGCGGTCATGCTCAAAAAATGCGGCACAACTTTCTCTTCCATCTCGCGAAGAAATTTCCGCTGCTCTACCCCAAAGCGATGCTGTTCATCCACAATTAGGAGTCCGACATTGGGCGCATGAAGATCTTCGGTAAAGAGCGCGTGCGTGCCAACAATACTATTGACCGTTCCGGCCGCAATTTCCGCGAACAGAACGTTGCGCGACATTTCCTCGTCCCCGCCGCTGCGAAACAGTCGAGACTTGGTTCGTGTCAACAGAGCAATTGACCGCGACGGGATGAGTTTCTGGAGCGTCTGAAAATGCTGTTCAGCCAAAATCTCGGTAGGGGCCAAAAGAATGCTGGCATATTGGGACAAAGCGGATTCTTCCATGGCGATGGCTGCCACCGCTGTCTTGCCAGACCCCACGTCCCCCTGAAGCAGTCGATTCATCGGCATTTCCTTCTGCACATCCTGCAAAATCTCCCAAGCCGAACGCTTTTGATCTGGAGTGAGCGCAAATGGAAGCGAAGTGACAAAGGAACGAATTCCGACCTCATGAAAGGGCATTTTTTTGGCGACCGACCGTGCTCGTTTTTGCCGAATCATTTCGGCGCGCAGCTGGAGGAGAAAAAGCTCATCGAATTTGAGCCGGCGCTCGGCCGAGCTATGATCCTCATCGGTCTCGGGAAAATGAATATGTTTGATGGCTTGCGACAAAGGCGGCAAATCAATCTTTTTCAAAATATCTTCTGGCAACCAATCGGGAATATCGTGAGCCACAGTGATGGCTTGAGAGAGAAGAAAGCGAATTTGTTTTTGGGTCAATCCGCCAGTCGAAGGATAGATCGGCACGAGCCGCGCAGTATGAGTAGGTTTTTTGTTCGGATCATATTTTTCGTACATCGGCCCCATCATGCTGACCCCAAACCGATCGCGCGATACTTTTCCTGACAAAAATATTTGGTCCCCTGCCTCCAGGGTTTTGCCGATAAAGGGCTGGCCAAACCAGACGACCCGCACTGTCCCACTCGCATCGCCTACCACTGCCTCGGTGAGTATCGTATGTTTGCGTGGACTGCGCTTGGTCGCAATCAGCTGAAGCGTACCGAGAATCGTCGCCTGATCATGTTTCTCGAGATCAGCAATTGGGCAGATGGTGCGAAAATCTTCGTAACGAAAGGGAAAATGCCACAAGAGACCCTGGACAGTGACAATGCCCAGCCGCTTGAAGCGATCACCAACGGTCTTGCCTACCCGATTGAGAGCGACCACGCGCGTATCAAGATTCATACTCGGTCATTGTAGCATAAAAAAGCCAGGTCTATCGAAAAACCTGGCAATCATTACTCTACTCCCCAAAAAAGCGACAAGATCACGGCCGAACTCATCATCATCAGTTCTGGTTCAAAGCACAGATAACTGATGGAGAGCCGGAGCCGCGTGCCAGGCAAAACATATTCGATCCGAGGTCCGAGTCCGGAATACCGACGAAGCATGAGCCCGATCCCAAACACTTGATCGATCGGAATGCGGAATATTGACTGATACCACAGCCAGTTGCCGCCGATTTCAAGAGTCAACTGCCAATTAGGCTGCCGCAATTCCAGACCTTCCTGTCCGATATGAAAGCTTGTACCCAGCCGCAGCGGAATTGGCGCTCGTTCAGGTCCAAGACCAATATCCCAGCCAAAGTCGAGCTCTGGCTGGTAGCGGATCCCCAGGTAGGCTTCGGCCAATTCATCTCCAACAAAGGCGTGGGCAAACATCCCAGTGGTCTGGTTGAACATGTGAAGTTTGTCGATGATCATGTTGGGCTCGAACTGGCGATTGATGTAGCCCAGCTCGCCTTCAATACCAAAGAAGTCGGGAGCATTGGTGGCAGTGACCACCTCGGGCATCCAGCTGGCAAAAAAGCTCAACGTCAATGCTGGAACAAGTGGCATCATTTCGTCCTCCTTAAGTCCATAGCTTTCCAATCAAGATCGATCAGCATCCCGGCCACAATGGCATGTTGGCCATAGTTGCGAATTGCCTCGAGCGCAAGATTGAGCAGAATTGGGATATAGCTCCAGACCAGTGTTTTCCGAAATGACACCTCGACCTTGATCAAGGCGAGTGCCCGACAATATTCTCTCTGAACCGATATGATTGCCTTGGTCTGTGGCTGGAGACGAAGAAAGTAATCACCGGTTTTCCCTTCCACTACTCCCAAAAGCGGCAAAAAAACGGGAAGTACTTTGTTGATTCCCGAAATCAGCCCAGGGGACAAAGTAAGTCCAATCGGCCCCACCTTGTCTTCTGGCGGAACATCTTTCAAGTACCGACGCTGGAGTGCGATCGGCGAGAGAAACTCCACACCATCGCAGAGTCCACCGCGTTCCTGGATCAAGGCGGCAAAACGTCCATTGCTTTTCCCCGGCGCTCGGCCAAACAGCAAGAGCTGGTTCATGATATCCTCCGATCTAAAGAAGAAAGTGAAAAGAACAGTCTCACTCCACGGTAACAGGGGGTGAGTGAACTGTCAAACAAAATCCGCCCAGCCATTGACAACTTGCGTCTTTTCTCTTATACTGTGAACACAATCCCTGCGCACTCGTCGTTCAATGGATAGGACATCAGCTTGCGGAGCTGGTAATATAGGTTCGATTCCTATCGAGTGCACAATTCAAAATACCCCTTTGTGGGGTATTTTTTGTTTAGAGAATTCGCCAGCGCCGCGCCACCATGTCACTCATCGGTTCTTCATCTTGATCAGTCTTTTCGGGGAGAAATGCCCGAAGCGTACTGCGAATATCCATCGGATTCATATTCTCCAGCGACACGCGCAGATTGGGGCGAAGCGAACTTTTGGTCTCGATAAAAAGCGTCTTGACTTCTGGCGGATGGTAGATGATAAAGAATTCTTCGAGTTCGCTGTAAGGATAAAATCTATCTCCCACAATTACTCCCAGATCAGTAATCGCGAAGGCCACCGACAAGGGCTTCTGGTGCGACTGCAGAAACAGAATGATGCCTGCCAGAACGACAATCAGTGAAAAAAGAAAATTGTTG
>CAYNXQ010000035.1:0-8638 GCA_964401185.1 uncultured Gammaproteobacteria bacterium
AAGGCATCCCTAGCGGAAGCTGGGGATGGATCACCTCCTTTCTGGAGTACATCTGGCGGAAGCCAGAATTTCTGCCGCAAGGCAGAACCATCCCGAACAGGGATGAAAATCTGAAAGGCGTTCCTGTGTCTTGTCACATTTTTCTTGTGAAGAAATTCTTACTTCCAAAAACTCTCCCGTAGTGGGAGAGTTTTTGTTTTGACAAACTTTCTTTTCCGTCATACCATAGACACGAAGGAGAAAAAGTACATGGAAAAGATAGTGGCGTATTTGGCATCGCCGGTGCATGGCCGTTGGCCGCATCACGGACGGTTGGCGCGGTATCTGCTTCGACTTGTTTGCCGAGAACTCAAACGATGGGGGTACATTGAAAATTTTTCTACGCTTCACAGTGGCATCTTTCGCTTTCCTCATGATTTGCCGCTGGTAATGCATCAATCCCAGGTCGCGCGAAATTTCTTTGGCCCTCTGGATCTGCAACAGATCGTGGCAGAGTGGGAAATTCTCAAAAAAAATCATGAGTTCTATCACGCATTGGGGGATGCGACGTTCCATGGCGAGGGGTATATCATCACTCGGTTGGTAGGACCCTATGGCTATACAAACGTGGGAACGCCCAAAGATTTGCCGTGGTATTTGAGAGAGTTTGCAGACATGCATGGATTGTCTTTTGCCATTGTTGCACCGCAGGAGGCGGTGAAGCTTGACGAAAAAAGAAGACAGAAATAAGAGATTGAGTGCAAAAATATTTGCACTCTTTTTTAATAAAGAAAAGCCCCCGCAGTCTGGCGGGGGAGTATGGTTTAGTGTGATTGTTCGCGCTTGTGCTTGTCGCGGATATTGTGGATAAAGGTATCGATCTGGAGCGAGATCGTATTGAGCGCCTCGACCAGATCCGCTTTTTGGTCTTTCTTGATCCCATCCCACATGGTGGAAAATTGTTTGGGATTCATCTTGGCGACATATTCCGAGCCGACGATCTGGATCATAAGCCCTTTGAGCTCTTTGGCAGCGGCCACGAGTTTTCGTGGAAACGCGTCTGGCGTCTGATCTCCAGATAGCAGTTCTCCCGATTGCCGTGAGCGACGAGGTTTGGTGGCCGTCGGATCAGCGCTGATTCGTTTCAGTTCCTCTCGATTTTTGAAGAATTCCGTGGCCGATTTGATGGTGATTTTGCCTAGGCCATGGGCACGATCGGCAAGTTCCATCATCACCCCATGCGCCTCTTGCGGCTCTTTGCAATGCCGCGCCATCAGGATGCCAACCGACAACGACAGCTGTTCGTCGATGATGTGCTGTTGGATGGTCTTTGACAGGCGGAGGAGCGATAGCCGGGTAGAAACGAAAAATTCGTCTTCGCCGATCCGGTCGGCGATTTCTTTTTGCGTCATCCCCCGATTCTTCAATTCTCGGAGTCCTTCGGCTTCTTCGATTGGATTCAGTTGCTCGCGATTGCGAGTTTCGTCGAGTCCGCGGAGCAAGGTGTCGGTGTTGTCGGGCAAGATATGCGCGGCAATCGTTTCTCGACCCAGCTCCTGGTGGCATCTCCAGCGGCGTTCGCCGCAGACGATCAGGTATACGCCATCGGGAGTTTCATGAACATCGATCGGATTGTAGAGACCATTGGCCTCGATCGACTTCTTGAGTCTCTCCAGCGGCCCAGCTTTGAATGATTTGCGCGGCTGCTTGGGATCGGGGAAAACTTTTGCCATCGGCAGTTGATGCACGGTTTTGCTTTCACTGTGTTCTTGTTGTTCCACGGTTTTTTCTCCTTCCGATATAGGATAGCGTTTGGCCGATATTCAGTCAAGATAAAAAAAGCTCCTGTGCGGGTGCACAAGAGCGTTGCAAAAGACTACTGGTTCTGCGGAAGCGTGCCGGCATCACGCTTTTTCAGATAGTCAAAGAGTTCCTCGAAGGTCGCAAGATCTCCCTTGGCCTGATACTGCGGAATTCGTCGGAGTTCTTCCCACATGTGATCGAAGCGAGTCAGCTTCTTCTCTCCTTGTGGTCCGTACGCTTCTTGCCACCAGGCAATACCCAAAGGCACGGAGGCATACATATTCATCCAGAAATTTTTATCGCGCATCGAACGGACAAAGCCGAGCATGGTGCGGACAATCTGGTGCGGCTGGGTAACGACGTAGGCTGGTTGGTACTGATGTTCTTTGCAGTACTCCAGGAAAACGTCATTTTCTGCTTTGGTGTGGAGCGCGGGCGGACTTTCGAACATGCCCATAAGGGTGACTCCGCGATGGGTCAATTCTTCGACCCACTTTTGCCGGCCAGCCCAGGCCTGTTTTCCAGGCTCGACCCCTTCGCCATCAGACCCGTTGACCAAAATGAAGGGGTGATTTTCGCTCAGATGCAAGCGAGCGGCGTGATCGAGCACCTCACCCTCGTCGCCAAATGATCGGGCGTGGAGCAGAGCGATATGCGCTCCAAAAGCTGGTTTGCGATCGTTTAAGAGGATAGTGGTCGCCTGCACATAGGGCAAGACCAACTCATGCAGCAGCTCCGGCATCCGACGCAGGAATTCTTCGGTCACCTTCTCGGTGATTTCCTGGGCCAGATGATGTCCGTTGCCATGATACGACCCTTGAGCTTCGCGACCCTCGGTGATGGTCACCGTTGGGGTGTAGATGTAATGGGAAAAGAGCGCGTGCAGTCTTTCGTTCACAGTTTCCTCCTTGCTCGCGGGTGTGCGAGCGACGGAAGAATATCAGAGAAAAAGATACATGTCAAGTTTGCCTTCTCGCTATAATAATGATACAGTCTGGTCGGCCAATAGGTGGCCTTGTCCTTTCACAACGCACCAAGAGGAGCGCATCATGGCGTACGATAAAAAGTTTTTTGAGCGATACTCCGAATATCTCGAAGAACCGACGGTTCGAAAAAATCATGACTGGATGTTTCGGTGTTTTGCAAGATTGGTAACCGTTCCACATTATCATCCCATCACCATTGATCTCGGGTGTGGAACTGGAGAATTTTGGTACTATGGCGCAAGATCGCAACTTGACTATATTGGCATCGACAAAGAGAATAATCTCCGCGGTCCTCACTCCGACGATTTTATTCAAGCAGATTATTTGGTCCTTGATTTTGGATCAGAATTGAAAGCCATGACTGATCGGCTCCCTCGCCAGTTTTCCGGACCAGTGACTACGTTCGTCAGTCTGTTCTCGGCCGAGATTATTCAGTCGGCCAAAGACAAGTACGCATTTTACGAGCGCTTGTTCGCCGCATTCCCCACACTCAAGTATGGACTTGTCAGCGGATTCTTCTACGAATCTAAGCGTGATCAAGAAAAAGTTGGGGAGACCGGGGGCATCGAAAGTTACCAGACGATCGAGCGGCCCGAAGACTACATCTCACCCACCTTCACCGAGATGCGTGTGCACATGAAGACGCCGTCAACTATGTTCGGTCCCGACGTGGTGGAGGTCTGGAAGATCTTGGTGCGCAGAGAAGATCAGTAAAATTTTGCCCGTGTTTGGAATGGTCCAGCACGGGTTTTTCTTTTCTTGACGGCAAAAAATAGAGTGGTACAATGCCAGTACCTTTTGCGACTAACAAGCTAATGAAGCTAGCGAAGCTATAAGCTCCACTCCATATGTCTCTCGATCGATTGATCAATTTGGCCAAAAAGACCGGTGATCGCCTGATCATTCACGACCCAATCCAAAATCGCGATTTGGTGATCATGGATATCACTGCCTACGAGAAATTGCTCGATGGCGCCACGTCGTCGTCCGATGAGGTCAATTGGGAAGACAATGCTTCCCCTTGGCATAGCGCCAAAAGTATCCTAAACGAGCGCTACACCGAGGATTTTTGGGACAATCTGCATGACGAAGAGTCAGCTGTGTCCGAAGAGGAGATTGTACTGCCCGAAGAGCTTCCGCCGCTTCCCACCCCAGAAACTCCACGATATGTGCCAGTAGAAGAGCCAGTTCGCGAGGCCAATCAGGGTCCAAAACCGATCTTGCCCAGATCCGAAAACGCCGAACCAATTGTCCTCGATCCTTCTACGGAACAAAGCACGCCAACCCTGGCCGATGAACCATTATTTTACGAAGAGCCAGTCTAGGCACAGGCTATCCCCAAGGGCACTTGACGGTATTTGGGGGATGGGGTATACTGCCGGGCATATTACAAAACTCGATACGAGGACTATTTTTCATTATCTATAAAAAGAGACTCTGCTGGATAACAAATCTGTCTTGACCACTCAAGACAGTGCGGAGAAAAAGTTCATAATATGGCGGAATTTCAGCGCAGTAAGCCCCATGTGAACGTGGGGACAATTGGTCACGTCGACCACGGCAAGACCACACTCACAGCAGCAATTTTGGCCGTTGCTGGAGCCCATGGCTTGACAGCTCAACACAAGGGTGTTGATGATTTGGACAAGGCGCCAGAATCAAAGGCGCGCGGAATCACCATCAATACGGCACACGTGGAATACGAAACTGCTGGTCGCCACTATGCCCACGTCGATTGTCCGGGCCACGCCGACTATGTGAAGAATATGATCACCGGCGCTGCCCAGATGGATGGCGCTATCTTGGTCGTATCTGCTGCTGATGGTCCGATGCCACAGACCCGCGAACACATTCTTCTCGCTCGTCAGGTTGGCGTTCCTTACATCATTGTCTTCCTGAACAAAGTTGATCAAGTGTCTGATCCAGAACTGATTGATTTGGTTGAGGCCGAAGTTCGCGATCTCTTGAGTAAGTATCAATTCCCTGGCGACACCACCCCAATTATCCGTGGCTCAGCCTTGAAAGCTTTGCAGAATCCAAGTGATGAGGCTGCCTCCAAGCCAGTCTTGGACCTCCTCAAAACCATGGATGAGTACATCCCAGAACCAGTACGCGATCTCGACAAGCCATTCCTTATGCCGATCGAAGATGTCTTCTCGATCGAAGGTCGTGGTACGGTCGTGACCGGTCGTATTGAACGCGGCATTATCAAGGTTGGCGACGAAGTTGCCATCGTTGGTATGCGCCCAGAAGTAGGCAAGACCACGATCACTGGCGTGGAAATGTTCAACAAGACATTGCAACAGGGCCAGGCTGGCGACAACGCCGGACTTTTGCTCCGCGGTACCAAGAAAGAAGAAGTGGAACGCGGTATGGTCTTGGCCAAAGCTGGGAGTATTACTCCACACACCGAATTCGAAGCCGAGGTTTACGCCTTGACCAAAGAAGAAGGTGGACGCCACAAGCCATTTTTCACCGGCTACAAGCCACAGTTCTATATCCGAACTACCGATGTGACGGGTGAAGTCACCTTGAACGCAGGCACCGAGATGGTGATGCCAGGCGACACTGCCAACTTGAAGATCAAATTGATTGTTCCAGTTGCCTTGGAAGACAAAATGCGCTTTGCTATCCGCGAAGGTGGCCGCACAGTCGGCGCCGGCGTCGTAACCAAGATTATTGCTTAATCCCTGAATTGAGGGCGGGTTTTCCCGCCCTCTTCACGTTCTTTTATGCCAGCAACCACAGTCACGAAAGCAAAGAAGGTCGTCAAGGCTAAGGAAGAAAAGCCAGTCGTGGTCGAAGAAGGTTCGAACGGTCCACGCATTCGGGTCAAGATTGCTGCCTATGATCACAAGATCATCGATGCAGCGACCAAGACGATTATCGATACGGCCGAGCGCAATAGCGCCGAGGTGATTGGCCCAGTGCCATTGCCAACCTCCAAGACCAAATACAGTGTCAATCGTTCCACGTTTGTGCACAAGACCTCATCCGAACAGTACGAAATGCGCGTCCACAAACGGTTGATTGATATCTTCAATTTGACCCCAAAAGCGATTGACGCCTTGATGAATTTGCATTTGCCAAGCGGGGTCGATGTGGAGATCAAAATGAGTTAAACTGTTGGGGATTTCTTGTGGATAAACTGCCAGAAGTTTGTCCTTGACAGTGGAGCTGGTCTGTGATAGAATATGGCCAGCTCAAAACAGGCGTTGCATCAGCCCAGATAAGATTATCTTTCGACGAATGTCGGAGAGAAAAACATCTGGTCATGGAGCCAGCGCCGCATGAAGAAAGGAAAACATTACAACCGTACACAAAAGCCACAATATATTTTCTGTCGAAAGATATATCATCTCTCCCAGTTTTGGGACAGGTAGGCTAGAAGCAGCAGTGTTCTTGTGCCAAGAACAAAATTGCTTCTAGTTTTTTGTATGAAGTTTATCCTGGGCAAAAAATTGGGCATGACGCAGGTGTTTCGCGCCGACGGCACAGTGGTTCCAGTAACCAAAGTGCAGGCCGGACCATGTGTCGTGACTCAAATTAAAAATAAAGAAAAAGATGGCGTCGATGCCGTCCAGATTGGTTTTGGTGAACAGAAAAAGTTTCGCCTCAATCGCGCCGAGCAGGGACATCTGCAGGGTCTGGCTACCGTCCGGTTTCTTCGCGATGTCCGCGCCGAAGCTGAAGCCAAAACATTGAAACGCGGAGACACTTTTGGTGTCGCAGTATTTGCTCCAGGCGACCATGTTGAAGTGATTGGCTGGTCAAAGGGAAAAGGTTTTCAAGGTGTGGTCAAACGCCATGGATTTGGTGGTGGTCCTCGTACCCATGGTCACAAAGATAACTTGCGCATGCCTGGTACGATCGGTGCTGGTGGTGTCCAGCGCGTGTTCAAAAATGTCCGCATGGGCGGCCACATGGGAGATGAACAGATCACTGTAAAAAATTTGGAAATTATCGAAGTCAACTCAGCTGAAAATGTGCTCTTGATCAAGGGTGCTGTGCCAGGAGCCCGCGGTGGATTGCTTATCATAAGTACTGACGCCGGCACGATCACGATTGAAGCTGCTCCAGTTGTCGCATCTGTTCCAGAAGTTGTAGCGGAAACTGCTCCAGCGATAGCTGCTCCAGCATTAGAAACACAAACTGCCTAATTTGTATGGCCAAAGCAATGCTCTACAATCAAGATGGCGCACAGATCGGTACGACCGAATTGAATGATACTGTGTTTGGTGTTGCTCCAAAAGATTCCGTGGTCCACCAAGTCTATGTGGCGCTCACTGCCAACGCTCGTCGTCCTTGGGCAGATACTAAGGATCGCGGTGAAGTGCGTGGTGGTGGCAAGAAGCCCTGGAAGCAAAAGGGGACTGGCCGCGCGCGTCATGGTTCGATTCGTTCGCCAATTTGGAAAGGCGGCGGCGTCACTTTTGGTCCGCTCTCGACCCGCAATTACAAGCAAAAAATTAACAAGAAAATGAATCAGGCTGCTGTCCGCATGTGTTTGTCCGACAAGGTTGCCGACCAGAAATTTCTTGTGGTCGAGGCATTTCCAGGTACGGGCAAGACCAAGGTGATGGCAACTCTCCGCGGCAAATTGCCCGGCAATGCCAAGTCAACGCTCCTCGTGATTGAAAAGAATGATCCAACGATCGAACGCGCCATGCGCAATATTCCAAGACTTGACTTGGTGCGTGCCAGTGATGTGAACGTGATTGATCTTTTGCATCACCAGTATGTGATCGCGAGCAAGGGGAGTATTGCTACGCTCGAACGCCGCTTGCAAAAAACAGCTGCGAAATTGAAGAAATAATATGGGTATTTTTGATACATTGAAAAAGAAATCCGGCGCCAAAGAACTGGCTGAACGCAAGGCCAAGGCTGTTTCGCATACCGACAAAAAAATCAAAGAGACCAAAGAAGTGGCTGAAAATAAAATTGAAGAAAAACAAGAGAAAGTGGCTGCGAACAAAAAGCCAGCTTCTATTACGAGCATTGCTCACCGCGTGATTGTCCGACCGCTCGTCACCGAGAAGTCTGCCATTGCCGAATCCCATGGCGTGTATGCCTTTGCGGTTGATCCAAGCGCCAACAAGATTATGATCAAGCAAGCCATACATGATTTGTACGGGGTCACTCCGGTAGCGGTTCGCTGCATCAATATGCCTGGCAAAGTGGTGCGATTTGGTCGTTTCTCTGGTCGCCGATCCGAATGGAAGAAGGCGTTGGTCACATTGAAAGCAGGCGATACTATTCAGATTCACGCTGGTGTCTAATTTGTATGGCGATCAAACTCCACAATCCAACTTCTCCCGGCCGACGCAAATCCAGCGTTCAGGATTTTTCTGATATTACCAAAACACGTCCAGAGAAGTCGCTCATCGAACGCCTGCAAAAGAGAAGCGGTCGCAATCACACCGGCACGATTACTGTTCGTCACCAGGGCGGCGGCGCGAAGCAGCTCTATCGCATGGTGGATTTTGAACGATCTCGTTTTGATATTCCAGCGACCGTTACCGCCATTGAATACGATCCCAATCGCGGACCGCGCGTGGCTCTGATTACCTATGCTGATGGCGTGAAGAGTTACATCCTGGCTCCAGAAGGAATCAAAGTTGGTAATACTGTGGTATCATCCAAGCAAAAGATTGAAGCCAATCTCGGCAGCCGCATGCCGCTCAAGCATATCCCAATCGGTCTGTTTGTCTGTGAAGTGGAATTGACTCCAGGCAAGGGCGGACAGCTTGTTCGCGGGGCAGGCGCCTCGGCTCAGCTTCAGGTGATTGAGGGCGATTATGCTCAGCTTCGTTTGCCATCCGGTGAAATTCGTTTGGTCAGTACTGATTGTATGGCAACAGTTGGCCGCG
>CAYNXQ010000036.1:0-8627 GCA_964401185.1 uncultured Gammaproteobacteria bacterium
ATTTTCCTCTCTATGCAGCGCTATGGCCTGATGCGCAGAGCTCATCGTAGCGACTGAAGAGACGATCCTGCGCTTCATCCGTGATCGTGGGATGCTTCTCGATAAATGCATCAATCGCTTCTTTCTGAAAGCTTCTAGGCATTCCCGCGATGCGCTGAAGAAACTCTGCGGCGATCGAGGACGATACCATAGGTGCCTTGCACTTCGCGCACGAGTACCCAGTCACTGGCATAGACGAAGTTCCTCCAGGGCCAATTATGCCATTCCAGCGGCTCGCATCTCGATGCGTGTTGTATTCATTATGACCGCATGCGCCACACCGAAAGCGCTCACCATCTTCCGTACGGCGACGGGGCAGACCATTATCTTCTGCGAACAAGTCGCTACTGCGTTCGTTCGACGCCTCCTCCATCGCAGCCCAATCAGCATCAGAGAATTTAAAGAACTCGTCCCATCGTGTATCTTCTTTGTCTCGCGTCATTTTTCTTCTCCTTCGGCTACAACGGTAACATAAAAAACTTACCAAAGCAAACACCCCCGCAGTACGGGGGTGTTTCATTTTGCTTACAAACTTACTCTGCTTAAGTTGCTTCAATTATTTCTTTCCGGCGACGATTTCGGCTTCAATATTCTTGGGGCATTCGGCGTAGTGAGAGAATTCCATACTGGAACTAGCGCGACCCTGAGACATCGAGCGCAAGCTGGTCGCATAGCCAAACATTTCCGAGAGCGGCACCTGGGCGCGCACCACCTTGGCCGATCCGCGGTCTGTCATTTCCTGAATCTGTCCGCGCTTGGCCGACAAATCGCCAATCACGCTGCCCATATATTCTTCTGGAGTCGTGACCTCGATCTTCATCACTGGTTCGAGCACAACTGGGTTGGCTTTCTTCACCGCGTCCTGGAAGCCCATGCTCCCGGCCATCTTGAAGGCGATTTCGGATGAGTCCACTTCGTGGTAGGTCCCATCGAAGCACGTGACGTGGATATCCACCATCGGGTGGCCCGAGATCACACCGCGCGACATACACTCAACCACGCCCTTTTCAATGGCTGGCAAATATTCACGAGGGATCGCGCCGCCTTTCACGTCGTCGATAAATTCAAATCCTTTGCCGCGTTCGACAGGTTCAACTTTGAGATAGCAATGGCCATATTGACCACGACCACCAGATTGCTTGATGTATTTGCCTTCGCCTTCGGCGGCCTGGCGAATGGTTTCTTTGTAGGCCACGCGCGGCGCGCCCACATTGGCGCCAACACCAAATTCGCGTTTCATGCGGTCCACGATAATATCGAGGTGCAATTCTCCCATGCCGGAAATAATCGTCTGAAGAGTTTCTTCATCGGTATGCACGCGGAAGGTCGGATCTTCTTCGGCCAGCTTTTGCAAAGCAAAGCCCATCTTTTCCTGATCCTGTTTGGTCTTTGGTTCAATGGCAATATCAATAACTGGTTCGGGGAAGGTAATATTTTCAAGGAGCACTGGGCGATCTTCGGTACAAATCGTATGCCCGGTGCGCGTGCCCTTGAGCCCGATGGCTGCGGCAATTTCTCCGGCATAAACTTCTTGCACATCTTCGCGCGAGTTGGCATGCAGACGGACAATGCGGCCAATGCGTTCTTTTTCACCAGTATTGGAATTCAAAATATAACTGCCGGCAGTGAGGATGCCCGAATAGACGCGGAAAAATACCAGCTTGCCAACAAACGGATCGGTGGCAATCTTGAAGGCGAGCCCAGTAAACGGTTCGGTATCACTGGCGCGCACTTCAATCTTTTTCTCCGAATCATTGGGGTCGGTGCCAAACAGTGCTGGCTTGTCGAGCGGCGATGGCAGGTACGCAACCACGCCATCGAGCATTTTTTGCACGCCGATGTTGGACAGAGCGGATCCGCAAAAGACCGGATAAATTTCATCTCGGAGCACCAGCTCGCGAATGCCGGCTTTTACTTCTTCGACAGTAAGCATTTCGCCCGCCAGATATTTGTTCATCAGCGCGTCATTGGCTTCGGCCACCTTTTCCATAAGTTTCACCCGGTACTCCTCCACCTGAGCCACCATCTCGGCAGGAATTTCCTGTTCTACAATGTTGATCCCGTGATCGCCTTCGAAACGGTAGGC
The DNA here is from genome assembly GCA_964401185.1 of uncultured Gammaproteobacteria bacterium. GTDB lineage: Bacteria > Patescibacteriota > Patescibacteriia > Magasanikbacterales > UBA922 > JAHFIC01. The sequence goes on from CAYNXQ010000036.1 coordinate 2,126, forward strand.
TTTCTTCTCGACCAAATCAATAATGCCAGAAAATGTGCCTTCGGCGCCGATCGGCAGCTGTACGGCAATAGCATTTTTGGACAAGCGATCGTGAATCGAATTCAAACTCATGTAAAAATCAGCGCCCATTTTGTCCATCTTGTTCACAAAACACAGGCGTGGCACTTCGTACTTGTCGGCCTGACGCCAGACAGTTTCGGATTGCGGTTCTACCCCCTGTGAACCATCGAATACAGCACAGGCGCCATCGAGTACGCGCAAAGAGCGTTCCACTTCGACGGTAAAGTCCACGTGGCCTGGAGTATCGATCAAGTTGATACGATGATTGTTCCAAAAGCAGGTTGTGGCGGCGGCGGTAATGGTAATTCCGCGTTCTTTTTCCTGTTCCATCCAGTCCATGGTGGCCGCACCTTCATGCACCTCGCCGATCTTGTGCTTCTTGCCGGTATAAAACAAAATGCGCTCGGAAATAGTGGTTTTACCGGCATCAATGTGCGCCATGATCCCGATGTTGCGCGTCTTTTCGAGTGAGTATTCGCGAGGCATAAAATTTACTTGCGGCTAAAACGCGCAAAGTGCGCAAAGGCTTTGTTGGCCTCGGCCATGCGGTGGACATCATCGCGCTTTTTTAGCGCACCACCTGTGCCAGCCAAGACATCCAAGATTTCGGCAGCAAGCTTCTGATGCATTGGACCATTCTTGCGGGCGCGAGCAGCACCAATCAACCAGCGGAATGCCAGGGCATTCTGACGGCCAGGAGCAACTGGCAGTGGCACCTGGTAGTTGGCGCCACCCACGCGGCGGGAACGAACTTCCACTTGTGGGCGGATCGCATCCATCGCTTGTTCGAAGACTTTGAGCGGCGGTTCATCTTTCTTTTCTTTGATCGTGTCAAAAGCGCGATAGACAATGCTCTGCGCAGTGGATTTCTTGCCGCGTTCCATCACAAAATTGATAAACTTGGCCAAAAGTTCACTGTTGTAGATCGGATCGGCTGGAATCACGCGTTTGCTAACATGTTTTCCTCGAGGCATACAATAAATACATTTGACATGTGACCAATGACATTGAACAACGCCATTGTCAGGTGTCAATTGTTAAAAGTCAGGAGTTATTTCTTGGGGCGTTTGGCGCCGTAGACAGAACGACTGCGTCGGCGGGCTTCGATACCCTGGGTATCATAGACACCACGGACAATGTGATAGCGGACACCAGGCAAGTCTTTCACACGACCGCCACGAATGAGCACGATCGAGTGTTCCTGCAAATTGTGACCTTCACCAGGGATATAGGCGATCACTTCCAAACCATTGGACAGACGGACTTTGGCAACCTTGCGCAGAGCCGAGTTTGGTTTCTTTGGAGTGGTGGTGTAGACCTTGGTGCAGACGCCGCGCTTGAACGGGCAGCCTTTGGCAAACACCGTTTTCTTGCGGTGCAAACTGTCGAAACTAAATTGGAGCGCTGGGGATTTGGATTTCACCCGCGCTTTCACGCGTCCTTTGCGGAGCAACTGATTCATGGTCGGCATACCGTGCGAAAATTGAGAACAAAAGAAAATTAAGATACGCGGTCGAGATGTCGAGGTTTGCAGCCACGCATTCCAGGTCATTTCGCCTTGTTTCTGCCTTTCACGAAGACAAAAGATAAGGTGCCGTCAGTATACTTCACAAGGCACTTGGTGTCAAGAGGAGCGCTGGGGGTAAACTTTTTTACAGAGAAAACCAATTGGTACCCGTAAACCACGAGAACAGCAGATTGATAATTGGGCTCAACAGACCAAAGAAGAAAAACATGAAGATCAGTAGGAAAACAAAGCCCGAGCGGTCGAGGAATGCGCGCAATTGATAGGAACTACTCGGCAAAATTGCATACAGCAATTTCGAGCCATCGAGCGGTGGAATTGGTACAAGATTGAAGATGCCAAGGGCAATGTTGGTATAGACGATAATTGAGCAGAGCAATGCCAAATCAGGATTACTGATCACGCGCACAACCAAACCAAACCCAAGCGCCAAGAGAAAGTTGGCGGCTGGGCCGGCGAGCGCCACCGCCACTGGACCAAAGCGCTGATTTTTCAAATTATATGGATTGTATGGCACTGGTTTGGCATAGGCAAAAAGAAATTGGCCGCCCGTACCCAAAAAAAGAAGGATGGGCAAAAGAATAGTGCCCCACAGATCGATATGAACCAAGGGATTGAGGCTCAAGCGCCCGGCATAGCGCGCGGTCGGGTCGCCCAGCGAATCAGCCACGGCGCCATGGGCATATTCGTGGAGAATAGCCGACGGTATGGTGATAAAAAAGTAAAACAGGAGTTGGATAAACGACATACTTGACAAGAGAATAGGCTTCGAGTATACTGCCGTCATTCCCTATCGTCAATGTAACCTTTTTCTTATGGCCCGAGTCTGTACCGTGTGCGACAAAAAATCCAAACGCTCTGCCACCCGCAGTCATTCCAATATTCGCACCTGGCGCCGCCAGTATGTGAATTTGCAAAAAGTGCATGGCCGAGTCCTCTGCGCTCGCTGTCTGAAAACCGAAGCCAAGCAAGCTGCCGCAGCGTAAACCACTCGCATAAACAAAAACCCGCCTCATCGGCGGGTTTTTTTGCTGTTGTCGAGATTAGATCGTCAGGTTGTCGATCGCGCTCGTGTCGACCTCTTCGTGGATCATCGGCATTGGGCGAGAGCCCATGCCACCGCGAGGACCGCGGCCGCCTTCTGGTTCATTGATTTTCAAATTGACGCGGGCGTTGTTCTTGGCGCCAACGATTTTGAGGAGCGTGCGGATCGATCGGGCAGTCTGACCTTGTCGGCCGATCACATACCCCATATCAGTTGGGTTGATGTCGAGCGTGATCAAGACCCCGCGTTCATCCACCGTTCGCGTGGTGCGCACATCGTTTGGGTTGTTCACGATCGCTCGTACCAATGATTCCACGAATTCCTGATCCTTGTGTTCCATACGTTCTGCATTAACTGCTTAATAAATACTTTCTTCCAGAATACCATGCGGACTTTTTAACTGTCAAACCAATTTAGGCGGCGACGGGAGCAGCGGGCGCTTTTGGCGCTGCTTCGGCTGCCTTTTTGGCAAGGGCGGCGCGGCGCGTGTCGCTGACATGCACGGCGCGCTGTTTCTTTTCTTTGATTGCGCCCAATTGCACCAGCAGATTGTGGATCGTTGGTGATGGCTTGGCGCCGACCGACATCCAGTACGCGATGCGATCGAGATTGAAATCGATCACCTTGGGCGTGAGGGTGGGATTGTAGGTGCCCAAAATTTCCACGTGTCCTGCCTGTGGATCTTTGGTCTTTTCCGAGACAATCACGCGATACGATGGATGTTTGCTTTTTCCCAGACGTTGAAGACGGATCATTAACATACGGATTGATAAGAGATACTATCCTAAAGACTAAATGAAGACGGTTATGAGAGCGCGATTACTATAACAGACGCGCCTGGAAATGTCAAGCGAGTCGTGTTGACAAGAGAGAGGACGCTTGATACTGTGGGCATGTCGAGAGGAAGTTCGTTCACAATCCAGGATCGGAGGAAATGATGAGTCAGCTGACACGCATTCGTGAAACATTCCAAAACCATTCTCCGGAGATGATCGCAAAGGAGATTATCCATGCATATGATACGCCAAGTATAAATGACTGTGTTGTGCAACATGCCACATTCTTCGTTGCCCCAAAAATGCGCGGTCTCTATACAGTGGAAGAGCTGCGACGGTTTTCTCAAGATATTCTCGACAACCGTCATTTCCCTGCTCCGTACGCTCGCGATCGTTCTTGTATGGAAAAAAACGGATGGTTTTATTTTGAAAGTGTTCGGATAGTGGAAACAATCGGAAAAAGCATTCTTCGATGTGAGATGACCCTCACGATTGAAGATCCGCCCTTCTGGATTAAATCCCACAAAAATGAACAAAATCAACCATGTTTGAAAATCGAATACACCAAAGACCTCAGGCGTATCATCGACATTATCTTTTTTCCAGATTCAGCGGTCGCTTCCAGAGCTGCGGATTTCAAAGGTGGCTTTGATGGTCTTGGTCCTGATGAGGGTATCTCGAGAAAGGAATTGGATAAGTACAATCCCGATACGAAAGAAAAGCCCAAGAAGGGCTTCTTCGCTCGTCTCTTTGGCTAAGCAACAAACCCCGTGAACATCCGCGGGGTCTTTTTATTGCAGAACAGATACTTGACAATATCCCTGGATGTGCTATACTTTCTTTATGGTAAGTCTAGTTGTGAGCAAACATTCGCTCCGAGTCTCGGAACTCCCGCAAGGGAGTTCTTTTGATTTCTGTTTGGTTCATGATACTATCTGCGTGGTGGCCAGAGGGCGGAGAGCGGATGGCTCCGCAGCTAGACTTACCATTCTAGTTCCTGGGGTTCGATTCCCCCTCCGTCCACCACCAAAAATATTCTTCCAATCTTGGGAGAATATTTTTATTTCTTCTTCCGCTTTGACTGGCGAGCCGACGTGAGCGCTGCGGCGATTGCCTGTTTTTGCGGATAGCCTTTTTTGATCATCTCCTTGATATTGTATGAAATGGTTTGCTTGCTTGCCCCTTTTTTTAGCGGCATATGTCGACAGTTTATAAAAAAATATTTGAGTGGCACTTATTCTTTCTCCCCCAGCTGTACCGACACCAGATGACTCATGCCATCGTTGCCCATGGTCACGCCATAGAGCGTGTCGGCAGCATGCATGGTAGCGCGATTGTGAGTAATAAGAATAAATTGCGAAAGGAGCGAGAGTTCGTGAAGAATCTGGGTGAAGCGAACCGTATTGGCCTCGTCGAGCGCAGCCTCGACCTCGTCGAGCACCACAAAGGGCGACGGATTGGTGTGGAGAATCGCACAGACGAGCGCAATCGCCGTCATCGTACGCTCTCCGCCCGAGAGCGCCTGAATATTGGTAATTTTTTTGCCGGGTGGATTGGCGACCACATCAATCCCCACCAAACTTTTTACTTTTTCTTTTTGATTTTTGGCTTCAACATTCTCTTCCACCACATCTTCTGTCTGTTCTGAAATTTCACCAACCTCTCCATAGACCTCGGTAATGTCCGCCTTGCCACCGCCAAACAGCACAGTAAAATAACGAATAAATTCTTTGCGAATCTCGCGAAATGCCTGATCCCGCTTGTGCTTCATAAGCGCATCAAGTTCTGTGATCATCTCGGTAAGATCCTTCATCGCTTTCTCTAGATCATCGAGCTGTTCCGTCAGTCCTTCGGCGCGCCCCTTGGTTTCTTCGTATTCCTGCATGGCTTCGGGATCAATGCCGCCAATCAGGCTCAATTGGTATTTTAATTTTTCGATTTCTTGCTTTGCTTTTTCACGCGCCGAGAGAGGAATCATCGCTTGATCGGCACGCACCAAGGTCTCCACGCGTTCGTGGAGTTCGGTCCAAATTTCGGCAGCTACATCTTCTAGTCGGGTCTCGAGTCGAGCAATCTCTACCGACCGGGTATTTTTTTCCATGGTCAAGCGATTGAGTTCCTGCTGAATCGCCTGCATTGATTCTTGGGCTGCGAGCATGCGCGTTCTTTTGTCTCCTTCTTCTTGCTGCACCATATCCATCTCGCGCTGACTCTTGGTAATCTCCTCCTGTGCCGCCCGCAGCTCGGCCTCGTGCTCGGCCAGTTTCTTTTTCACATCTTTCATTAGGGCATTGTACTCGCCAGGCCCAGCCGTCTTTCGCTTCAGATCATCGGTGAGTGTGATGAATTCGGCAGACAGACGCGCCTGCTGTTCCAAAAGCACGGTGAGACGACTCTCGGCGCCGGCAACGGCAGTCTGCGATTCCGCCACGGCACGATCCAGTCTTTGGAGTTCCTGATCCAGCACTTCCTGCGCCTCGCGCCACTCGCGCAATTCTTTTTCTTTTTTCTGTCCATCCGCCTCACCATGATTGTGCGCAAAACTAAATCCGCTTGTCCCCCGCCGACGATACCCACCGCGCATGCTTCCACTTGTCTCGATCAAATCGCCCGCCAGTGTGACCATGCGAATCCGTCCAATCCCAATCCGTCGCGCTGTTGCCACATCGTCGACGACGAGCGTGGTGCCAAAAAGATAGGAAAAAATGGTTTCGAATGCTGGATCACAGGTAACCAAATCACTGGCCAGCCCCCGAACCCCAGGTTCGCGCAGCAGCGTCGAGAGATCCGATGGTGGAATACGGGGCTTGATTTTGGACAGGGGCAAAAAGGTGGCGACACCCAGACGCTCGGTTCGCAGATGATTGATCCAGGCTTCGGCTACTTCGGGAGTCGCGACCACGACGGAACTCATCTGTGCGCCAGCGGCAATATCAAGCGCCAGCTGGTACTCGGTCGGCACGGTCCCGAGTTCGGCCACAACCCCGAAGACGCGGCCAAACTTTTCTCGCCCAGTCATATTCACGTCCTCCGCCGCCGCCTCAGTGCGACCCTCCTTCCCCACCCCGCGCTCTTCCAATTCTCGCGCTCGCATTT
>CAYNXQ010000037.1:0-8508 GCA_964401185.1 uncultured Gammaproteobacteria bacterium
GGGCGAGACTGGCGTGGTCTATGCCGTCGATATTATGAAAGACACACTCGAGGTGGTGGCCAAACGCGCCGCGCTCGAAGGCTTCGAAAATATTCATACAGTCTGGTCGGATATCGAGAAGGTGGGCAAGACCGCGATCCCGGCCGGCAGTCTGGATGTTGTATTTCTCGTCAACATTCTTGTCCTCACGACTGATCGCGAGGCAGTAATGACAGAAGCGGCGCGCCTCCTGAAACCAAAAGGCCGGCTGGTGATTGTTGACTGGCGTCATGCCGGACTTCCGATTGCGCCGCCCAAAGAACGATTTCCCGACTGGGCTGCGATAAAAGCCTGGGGCGGAAACAATGGATTTGCGATTGAACAAGAATTTGAAGCTGGGCGCTACCACACTGGGCTTATCCTTTATCGACAAAGGTAAAAGTAAAAAAGAAAAAGTAAAAAGATCTTTTGTCTTTTGCCTTTTGAATTTTCACTTGTATGGAAGATACCCGAACCGAGCGGCAGCAGATTGGCGATTGGGGCGAAGCAGCAGCAGCCCAATTTCTCGAAAGAAAAGGGTATCAGATACTGGATCGCAAATTTCGCACCAAGCATGGCGAGATTGATCTCGTGGCCAAAAATACCAAGGATCGATTTGGAGAAACGCTCTGTTTTGTGGAAGTGAAGACGCGCAGTTATGGCATGGGCTCGGCCGAACGCGCTACCAGCAAAGCGAAACAGGAGCGCATATTCAAGGCAGCCAAACACTACTGCCTGGAGCATGGAATTGCCATCGACCGCACCCCAATTCAATTTGAACACGTGAGCGTCTATATTGATCCGGCCACGCGCGAACCTCGCTGCGAACTGTTCGTCATTCCAGTGGATTAAACTGAAAACCGCGATTTTTGCTATTTCACCAGAAGGCCAAGTGCCTTCTTTTTCTGCTCCAAAATTTCAATGGCGGGGTGTGGAAAAAAAGTGAGAAAACCCTCTTGACAGGCGAGGCCAGACCAGTATACAATGAGGTGCACGTTATCACTTGAGCAATTTGAGTGATAATGCCGAAATCGCTACTATTTTTCTTAATTCTTATGATGAACATCAAGCCATTGGGTGATCGGGTGGTCGTAAAACCGCTCAAAAAGGAAGAAAAAACCGCCTCGGGCATTGTGCTGCCAGATACTGTGGAGAAGGAACAAAAAGCCGAAGGTGAAATCGTGGCTGTCGGCCCAGGCAAACTCCTGGAGTCCGGACTTCGCGCCAGTATGGAAGTGAAGGTTGGTGATCATGTGCTCTTCGAGAAATGGGGCGGCGAAGAAGTAGAGATCGACCATGCCGAATACAAAATCGTGAGTGCCGAAAAAATCCTGGCAATTTTAGCCTAATCATTTTGATCCTATGGCAAAGCAAATTAAATTTGAAGAAGACGCACGCCAGGCCTTGCTTCGCGGCGTGGATATTCTGGCAAACACGGTCAAGGTAACTCTCGGTCCCAAGGGCCGCAATGTTGTGCTCGACCGCGGATACGGCGCGCCCACTATTACCAAAGATGGTGTCACTGTCGCCAAAGAAATTGAATTGGAAGATAAATTTGAAAATATTGGCGCAGAACTTGTAAAAGAAGCTGCCAGCAAGACCAATGATGTGGTCGGCGATGGTACCACGACTGCCACCGTCTTGGCGCAGAGCATTATCAAGGAAGGATTGAAGCTGGTGGCCGCCGGAACCAATGCGGTCGCCCTCAATCGCGGTTTGCATCGCGCGGCCGAAGCGGTGATTACTGAACTGCAAAAAAATATTTCCAAAAAAGTGGAGCAAGACGAGATTGCCAACGTGGCTGCCATCTCGGCCAATGATCGCGAAATCGGCGAAAAAATTGCCGAGGCGATGAAAGAAGTTGGCGAGAATGGCGTGATTACCGTGGAAGAATCACAAACCTTCGGCATGCACATCGAGACGGTGAAGGGCATGCGTTTTGACAAGGGCTACCTCTCGCACTACATGGTCACCAACAGCGATCGCATGGAGGCGGAATACGAAGATCCGTTGATTCTGGTCACGGACAAGAAAATTTCTTCGGTGGAAGATATTTTGCCTATCCTCGAGAAAGTCGCGCAAAGCGGCAGAAAAGAATTGGTGGTGATTGCCGATGATGTCGATGGTCAAGCGCTGACCACCATTGTACTCAACAAACTGCGCGGCACCTTCAATGTGCTGGCCATCAAAGCGCCGGGCTTTGGTGATCGCCGCAAAGAGATGCTGGCCGATATTGCCATTCTCACTGGCGGCAAAGTGATTACCGAAGAGATTGGTCTGAAACTCGAGAATACGGAACTCCCGGACCTTGGTCACGCCCGCAAAGTGACTGCGACCAAAGAATATACGACTATTGTCGAGGGCAAAGGAAATGAAGACGCGATCCGCGATCGCGTCGCCCAGATCAAAAAGCTGATTGAACAGACGGATTCGGAATTTGATCGAGAAAAACTGCAGGAACGCCTGGCCAAATTGGCTGGCGGCGTAGCGGTGATCCGGGTCGGGGCTGCCACGGAAACAGAAATGAAAGAAGTGAAGCATCGCATCGAAGATGCCGTCGGCGCAACCAAAGCCGCAGTGGAAGAAGGTGTGGTGGCTGGCGGAGGTGTCGCCTTGCTGCGCGCAGCCAAAGTGCTCGACACGCTCAATCTCGGGGATGAAGAAATGGCGGCAGTTGGCATCCTTCGCCGAGCATTGGAAGAGCCAATCCGCACAATTGCCAAAAATGCTGGATTCGAAGGCGCAGTGGTAGCCGACGAAGTGAAGAAGCACGCTGGCAATTTTGGCTTCAACGCGGCAACTGGCAATTACGAAGATCTGGTGGTTGCAGGTATTATTGACCCAACCAAAGTGACACGTTCTGCCTTGGAAAACGCTGTCTCGGTGGCTGGTATGCTCCTGACAACGGAAGCTGTGGTCACAGACTTGCCCAAGAAAGAAGAGGCTCCAATGCCGGGCGGTATGGGTGGAATGGGTGGCATGGGCGGAATGATGTAAACAACGAAACAGCCAAAAAATCCGCCCTGAGTTTATCGAAGGGCGGATTTTTGTTTTTCTTTTTTATGCTTGATATATTCCACGACTCCGGGCAAGAGCGATACGGCAATAATTACCAAAATCACGATGCTAAAATTATCTTTTACGATTGGCAATCCGCCAAAGAGATATCCTGCCGTAAGTGCGAGCGTGACCCAGGCAATGCCACCAATCACATTGTACAAAAGAAACTGACCATAGTGCATCTCACTTACACCAGCCAGAAACGGCGCAAAGGTGCGGACAATTGGCACAAACCGTGCCAGGATAATGGTTTTCTTTCCATACTTCTCGTAAAAAGCCTGTGCTGATAATAGTTGTTCGCGATTCACCAAGCGCGAACCATCACGAAAAATTCTTGGCCCGACAAATCGCCCCAGACTGTAATTGGTCGTATCGCCGAGGATCGCTGCCACACTCAAGAGAAAAAATAATGCACCAAAATGGAGCGAACCTGCCGCCGCCAAAGCGCCAGCGGCAAAAATAAGCGAGTCGCCCGGGAGGAATGGCATAACCACGAGCCCGGTCTCGCAAAAAATAATAAAAAACAAAATTCCGTACGTCCAATCGCCATACAGCGCAATCACGCTTGCTAGCTGCTTGTCGCTGTGAAGAAAGATGGAAAGGAATTGCGAGAGCATAGTTGCTTATGAAGAAAATGCTTCTTGCATCCCCTGCAGAAGCTCGGCAAAATCCGCATCGTGCGCATAAGTTTTGTTCTTCTCGACCATGTCTTGGAGATAGGCCATGGTATCGGCATGACTAGGACGTGACTTCCCCTGGGCCCCACGATTGCGATAGGCGTCGTAGAGATCGAGCAAGATAACCAGCTTCTCGGGCTGACCAAACCGTTTGACTCGGCCAAAATCTCCTTGCAGCTCCCCAGTATTCTCATCGAGCAGCTGCTCGGTATCGATGCCGCGCAAGGCATGATGCAAGACCGCGCCAGGAATTGCTTCGCGCGGAATGCCAGCATCCGACTGGTTCAAGAGATCAAATGTCCAGTGTGTATGCAAATCCCAAAACTGGCGCAGCGTCAGATCATCGTCAAAATCGTGTCGCGCGGCAAATTGTTTCCACGACGATACTGTATCAGGAGAAAAATGTTTCGCCAGAAAATCGGTCACTGGCCGCCCATGTTCTTCTTTTGGGACATTGTGAATATTGAACATGGCGAGGATTAAGCGACCTTCTTCTGTACTGGCGTGTACTGGACCGGTCTTGCCAATATCAGAAAAGAGCGTGCCAATCTTCACACGCCGCTTCTCTTCTTCTGAAAAAATATCTGGTTCGCGGACAAACACCTGATCGGCATACCGAATCGCCTGCCGTTCAAAGAGAAGAAAATCTGATTCATTCTCCATCTGCATCAATCGGGCAAAAAGTGTCTCACTCAATTGTTCTTTGGAAAGCCCCATATCACGGAGCGTCTCGAGAACAATCCGTTCTCCTTCCCGTTTTTCAAAACGTTGGTTTGGCAGATGTTCCTGCGGTGTTTCGATATGCATAGAGAAAAGAAATACCATTCCATCGTACGCGAATGGCGCGATGATGTCAAAAAAATCGTGCTGATCGTGCGCATCGTATGTTATACTATGGACACTGTCGTATGAAAAAAAAGTTGGTAGCGCACAAATTGAATCAATTTTTTGCCACCGCCATCTGCGGCAATGATATTTTGAGTTCAATCCTGTACGTCTCGGGTATCGCCATCGCTTTTGCTGGAGTATACGCACCGCTCGTTCTCCTGGCCATTGCCTTTGTCCTACTCTTGTACAAATCTGTCTACACCGAAGTCGTAGAGGCCCTGCCAGTCAATGGCGGTGCCTACAACTGTCTTCTCAATGGCACCCAAAAAGTAGTTGCGGCCATCGCCGGCATTACCACCTTCCTCTCGTATGTGGCCACCGCCGTGATCTCGGCCAAGATTGCCATCGAATATTTGAACACACTCTTCCCGATCCCGGTTTTGCTTTCGACCATCATTCTGCTTTTCGGTTTTGCACTGCTCGTAGTGGTCGGCATCCGCGATTCTGCTCGGGTAGCTGGAATTATTTTTGTCCTCCACATTGTAAGTCTGATTACGATTGTGGTCTTGGGATATCTGCATTTCCGTACTGGAACAAGTGTATTTGTCCAAAACTTTTTTGACACTCAAACTTTGATCGCAAATCATGGAGGACTTGCCCATGCACTGTATCTAGCCTTTGCCGCATCGCTTCTCGGCGTTTCAGGATTTGAAAGCTCAGCCAACTTTGTCGAAGAACAAGCACCCGGCGTTTTTCGCAAGACGCTCCGCAACATGCTCCTCGGCATTACCATCTTCAACCCTCTGGTTGCGCTGGTTGTTTTGAATGCGCTCCCACTCGCTTCCATTGCCTCGGCCCAAAATTTTCTCCTGGCGCAAGTTGCGCTCACGCTCGGCGGCCCGCTCTTGCAGACTATCATTGTGATCGATGCATTCCTGGTGCTCTCGGGGGCTGTGCTCACTTCGTACATTGGCGTCTCGGGACTTCTCTATCGCATGGCCTCGGATAGCTGCCTGCCAAATACGCTGACCAAACGCAATCGGCGCGGTTCGTATCCGCGCATTGTGGCCGTCTTTTTTCTCCTGTGCAGTTCGATTCTTCTGCTCACACGCGGCAATCTCTTGTCACTGGCGGGCGTCTACACCATCGCTTTCCTTGGCGTGATGACGCTGTTTGCTTTGGGCAATTTGATTCTCAAATTCACGAGAAAAGAATTGAAACGCACCTATCGCGCGCCAATCGTGGCAGTTCTCCTATCTATCGTCGCCACAGCGATTGGAATTGTTGGCAATATAACGATCGACAGCAACAATTTGCTCTATTTTGCCTTGTATTTTATTCCGGCCGTCATGCTGATTGTATTTCTCCTCTATCAAGATTATATTTTGCGTTTTGCCCTGCGCATCACCCGGCACATTCCGCCACTGCACCGCTACTTTCTTGACCATTTCGAAGATATCACCGAAGGAAAATTCGTAGTCTTTATCAATCATGTCGACAAACTGTACTCCATCTTGCGCTATATCAATCGCAACGAAACTGGCCGCAATATCTATCTGGTCCACTGCAAATCCAGCCGCAAGCGCGGTCATGGACCAAGCTGTATGGAAATCAAAGAAGCGATTGATTATTTGCAGCGTGCCGGTGTCTTCCCGCATCTGCATATTACGTTCTTGTGCAAGCACAAAGCCTTTACTCCAAAAACCATTCAAGAAGTCTCCAAGGAACTGCACATCCGCACCAATCGCATTCTCATGGGATCGATCCATTACTTTCACCCTTTTGACTACACCGATCTCCATGGCGCGCGCATCATCTTCTAATTACTCGACAAAGAGTACCAAACTTTTGAGATAGTCATTCTCGGGATGATAAATATTGATCGGGTGGTCTGAGGCTTGGCGATGCCGGCCAATAATCCGTACCACTCTGCCGGCTTCGAGCGCGGCCTGAAAAACCACGGTCTGGAACAACTGTTCGGACACGTGGTACGAACATGATGACGTCACCAGCACACTTCCTTTGGGCATACGCGCGAGCGCTAGACGATTGATATCTTTGTAACCACGGCAGGCGCGAACCACATCAGTTTTCTTTTTGGCAAAGGCAGGTGGATCCAAAATAAGCAGGTCGTAATCAAGCGATTCGGTACGCAAAAATTCAAACACATCAGCGACCAGACCAGTGTGCTGGGCTTGGGGGAAATGATTCAAGGCAACATTGCGTTCGGCCAAGGCAATTGCTGCTGCAGACAGATCCACCGTGGTTGCATGATCTGCCCCACCGCGCAGCGCCGCCAGCGAATAACCACCAGTGTAGCCAAAACAATTGAGCACGCGTTTGCCTGCAGATATTTCTTCCACGTACGCTCTCATCTCCCGCTGGTCAAGAAAAAATCCAGTCTTTTGACCAGCCACAATGTCTACGAAAAATTTGAGACCATTTTCTTTTATTTCCACCTCTCCCACTGGTTCGCCCCACAGCAATCCTTCTGCGTCACCGAGTCCTTCTTCGCGCCGGCCGGGAATGGCCGATTTTTCATAAATTGACTGCGGATGAAGTTTCTCGACGAGATACTCGACAATCATCGGCTTGAGTTTTTCAATGCCAAGCGTGCTCACCTGAATCACCAGCACGCGATCGTACTGATCGACGATCAGCCCAGGAATGCCATCGCCCTCGGAATGCACGAGGCGGTAGGCGTTGGTTTTTTCTCGATCGAACCAATGCTGTCGCATGGCCACCGCCCGATCAATATTCTGTCGCACCGCAGTCTCACCGGGAGTCTGATCAAATGATAACATGCGACCAGAGATCGATGTGCGGTGATGGAAATAGCCAAAACCAAGAAAAACACCCGCGGAACTTTCGACGGGCAAAATATCCCCATCGGAAAAATCGGGGGTAGATTTGATGGCGCCAGAAAAAATCCAATGATGTCGCTGACGAACTGGTTTGTCCTTGCCAGGTTTGAGAATAACAGAAGCGGTTGCCATAGTGTATGGAAGCCTACGCGAAAAGGAGAAAAAAGTCAATCTGTTGACAAAAGATCTTGTCTTTGGTATCATGGAGGCTGCTCGGATTTGCCAAAATATCCGAGGATGGGAGGGAACATGCTGCCAAAAGAAATTGATGACCGAGTCGCCCGGATCGGCTTCATGATCATTATGCTCGCAGCGATCGTTGCTGCCGGGCAGGTTGGCTACGATGCAGATGGGTGGCTTGGAGCGCTACTCATGGCCGGAATCTTTGGGTTCATCGTCTTCTTGGCCATGCGGGGACTTTTCCAAGATTCAAGCCGATATCAAGTCCCCATCATACCAGATGATGACGACTAAACAGCATCGACAACAGCGCGATGCCAACTGACCTGTGACGCACTACGATCACGGGTTTTTTAATTCTTTTTTTCGAGAGATCGAAACCATGCTCTTGCCTCATCGGGCAAATCGTCGGCAAAAAGCGCAATCGCCGCAGTAAGAAGTCCAATGTCGCGAACCGTTATTTCGTTGATGCCAGTCGTGGTGAGCACCACGACCAGATGAATGCTGGCAACCAATGCTGCTGGCCACACCCAGACGTCAATGAGGAACAAAAAGCCAATCAGAATATCCATAGCAGCTGTGCCGATCATCATCTCACGAAGCGGCAGTGGCAGCAGATGTAGCGCCCATGGCTGAAGCAGTGATCCCCACCCCAGCGGATCCCGAAAAATCAAAACCCCAATCCAAAAAAATGTTACCCCCATGCCGACACGCAATATATGATAGCCAGCATTTTTCATAGATGAAAAAGAAGAATGAATGCCATAAGCCAGATGGTGATTGCAGACATCAGGCACCAGAAGCACCAGGCATGGATCACTTCGCCCTGTAGATACACCAGAAATACCGAGAAGAGCGCTCCAAATCCAACCATGATTCCA
>CAYNXQ010000038.1:0-8345 GCA_964401185.1 uncultured Gammaproteobacteria bacterium
CCCAAACAGCGCATGGGACAACGCTGATTCTCGTCCCAACCAAATCTGCACTTCAAGAAACATTTCAGCTATTCACCCCCGAGATGCGCGAACAGATGATCGTATGGCAGGGCGATCTCACCGTCAAAGAACAGTTTGCTGCCTGGTTTGCCATTCGCAATGGCGAAAAAAAAATAATCCTTGGCACGCGCAGCGCTGTCTTTTTGCCTTTTCCTACGCTCGATACCATCATCATTGCATACGAACAGGACGAAGATCACAAACATTGGGATCAGACGCCGCGGTACCACACCCACGATATTTCCCGCCTCTTGGCCGAGGCATACGGAAGCACGCGTCATTTTGTGAGCGCATCACCGAGCCTGGATGCCTACTTTCATATTTATGAAAAGGAGTACCAGGTCGCAGGCGGCAGTGGTCCGCAGACCAAAAGCGATGCCTGGTTTGGACAAGAAAAAACTCGACTTCCAGAAATTATTGACATGCGCGATGAGCGAAAAAACAAAAACTACGGGCTTTTTTCCGAAACGCTGGCCGAAGCGATCACCCAAACACCGGGCGACATCTTCCTGTTCCTCAACCGTCTCGGATTTGCCAGTTCAGTGGGCTGCAATGATTGCGGGTTTGTCGCCACCTGTCCGCAGTGCACGCTTCCCTTTCGCTACTCCGAAGAAAGGCGATTGCTTCGCTGCTCCTATTGCAAATTGGAAGAGCCATTGCCCCTGTCCTGCCCAAAATGCCATGCGCCTGTGGTGCAATTGCGCGGCGCTGGCACAGAGTTGGCCGAGCGAGATGTTCGACGTTTGCTTGGTGGAAATACGAATCACCTGATCATTCGGCTCGACAGTGAATCCCAAAATCTGCCAGAAGATCAAACAAAACCGCGCCTAGTGATTGGTACGGAAATCGCCTTGTCCCACATCCGCTGGGACAAAACCGCGCTCGTCGCTTTTCTCACCGTTGATCAAGAGCTCGCCCTGCCCGAATATACTGCCGAGGAATCCGTCTGGCATCGCATACAAGAAGTGCAGTGCCGGCGCAGCGCCGAGAGCCGATTCCTCATTCAGACCTTGCACCCTGAACATCTGGTATTTCGATCACTGACTGAGCCAGACCGTTTTTACCGCACCGAACTCTCTGCCCGGCGAGCGCTCCAATATCCGCCGTACCGATTTCTGGTGCGCTATCTGGTCGGCAATATCGATGCGGAAATCGCCGAGCGTAGTGCCAGACAGCTCCAAAAAATTCTGCACGATTTCTTGACACAAGGTGCATTTGGCGGTACACTTATTCCTCCTATCGAAACCCATCCCCGCTGGCATCGCGGACAATATTGGTATACTATAGTAATTAAAATCCCACCCGAATCATGGAGCGCTTGGGCAGCCGCCGTTCACCCGTATATTCCCGGATCAGTAAAAATCGATCCGCATCCGATCTCGCTCCTCTCCCCCACATAATGCATATGATGTTACCCATCACCAAATTGCCAACCGCGAGCTTGCGCGAGCGTTCTCGTGAACTCACCCGCGAAGAACTCCTTAGCCCAGAAATCCAGGAGCTGATTGCCATGATGGTTCCGACCATGTATGCGGCCGAAGGGATCGGATTGGCTGCACCCCAGGTAGGCCGCAATATCCGTCTGTTTACCATCGGCAAAGATGCTGTGCCCGGCAAAGCCAAGAATTTGGTGTTTGTGAATGCTGTCTGGACCAAAAATACCAGAAAAACTCTAAACGATCACGAAGGCTGCTTGTCTGTGCCAAAACAATTTGGCAAAGTAAAACGCTACGCTGATATCCATGTGGAAGCCTGGGATGAACAGGGCAACCCTGTCTCTTTTGATGCCAAAGATTTTTTTGCTCGCGTGATCCAGCACGAAGTTGATCATTTGAATGGCACGCTCTTCGTGGACAAGGCCACTGATTTCTATGAATCAGACTAAAACTCCGATTGTTTTTTTTGGAACCAATGATTTTGCCGCTGGCATTCTCCAGGGACTACTTGAGAACCCATCTATTTCAGTGAAGCTGATCGTGACCCAGCCCGACAAGCCGATCGGTCGAAAAAAAACGCTCCATGCCCCGCCAGTAAAAGTTCTGGCAGAAAAACACGGCATTTCGATAGAGCAGCCCGCGACATTGAAGAATTATTCGCTCAGCATCCAAGACTCATTCCTTGGCATCACGGCTCAATACGGACTTCTGATCCCACAATCTATTCTCGATGCATTCCCCCACGGTATTCTGAACGTTCACACATCGCTTCTTCCCAAATACCGCGGCGCTTCTCCGATCCAAAGCGCGATTCTTCATGGCGAAACAGAGACCGGTGTTACCATCATGCGCATGGATGCAGGACTCGACACTGGACCGATTCTCCTCCAGAAAAAAATCGCGATTGCCCCAGACGATACTGCCCAAACATTGGAGGAAAAGCTGATCCCACTCGCAAACACAGCCCTCACTGAAGCATTGGAAGGATATCTGCATGGTCAATTGGCCCCTCAGCCACAAGATGATCAAGGAGCAACAACGTGCAAGGAACTGACCCGCGAGGATGGACAAATTGATTGGAAAAAATCGGCGATTGATATTTACAATGCCTGGCGCGCCTTCACTCCCTGGCCTGGGATCTGGACACTGTGGCAGGCCAAGCGGATCAAACTTTTGGATGTGGCACCCGTTTCAAAAACCGTGCCGCCCGGACAAGTGGAGTACCATGCCGATCTACTCCTCATTGGTTGTGGTGATGGCGCTCTGGCAATCCGCGAATTGCAACTCGAGGGTCGTCGCGCCGCCGCGGTATCTATTTTTATACCCGGGCATCCAGATTTCCTTGGCGCAGTTCTTGGCAAATAACACCCTATGCAACGCGCAATCTCGTGGCTCAAAAAACATTTGGTTGCTGCATTGTTGGTTATGTACGGAGCGCTGCGAGCGCTCTCGTTTGTTTTTTTCCATTCCTCGATCGGTCAAGGAATTGTTGTCGTCCTGATCGTTTCGATCATGATCGCTTGCTTTATCCGACGCCAAACCCATACCGCTTGGGCCATCCTCCTCGGTGAATTCATCCTCGGCGGCAATGGCCATCTCTTTGAACTATTTGGCCTGGCGCTGCGTACTTGGCTCGTTGGAATTTTCCTCCTCCTCTGGTTTTGGCGCGATCGAAAAAAGATCCTGCCACTCTCTGAGCAGTTCAAGCCATTGTGGATCCCACTTGTCCTCTTGGCTCTTTCAGTCGCAGGCGGCATCGGATTTGGCCTCCTGTATCACCATCCCCTCCAATGGATTGTTCAAGATGCCACGCCTTTTATCTTCATTCTCCTCCTCTTCCCTGCGCTCTAATATGCCGCTGATACAAAAAAATATTGTATACCAATCATTCAGACATTTATCCTTGGTGAAGCGATATTCTCGCTCTTTACCCTCGCGCTCTTTTCTACTGGAATGAGTCGTCTGGAAGATCCTTTCTACCATTGGTTTCGCGATGTGATTGGGGGAAAAATTACAGATCTGAGTGAGCATTTCTTTCGCATTGTCGCACCAGAACATCTCCTCTTGCCGGCGATTGTTCTGTTTCTCGCCGCAATCCTGATGAAAGAAAAGAAAAAAGCCCTTTGGGGCTGGATGGTTTTGGCGCTTCTCCCACTCGCGCTCAATGTCTCGCGGACGTACGATCTGGCAATCATTGGTGGACTTCTCCTGTGCTCCGGCTTCTTCCCCTTCAAACGATGGTTGACAATTTCTCTTGTCACAATCGCTCTTGGCCTGGGCCTCTTCGCGGGCATTCATCTTATCGCCAGTCGCGGGGCTTCATTGGGGTTCGACGTCTTCCAAGATCGTTTTGTTGGCATTGTCAATCCGGATGAAGAAGCAAGTAGCGCCGCGCGTGTTGCTCTTCTCTCGCCCATTTGGCAAAAAATAAACGCCCATCCCATCCTTGGATCTGGTTTTGGTGAAACAATCACCTATACCAAAAATCATATCTCGACCGCGACGCGCGCGTTTGATTGGGGATATTTGGAAATTTGGGCAAAGATGGGAACTTTAGGACTACTGGCCACTGGACTTCTCCTGTGGAAAATCGCGCAATCCCTCGTCACACAAGCAAGACAAGGAAATCTCCGAAGTACCGGATTCTTGGCTGGCCTGGTTGTGATTGCAATCATTACTGTCACCGGACCCGGGCTCTACCACATCTTTGGCATTTTCTTCCTTATTGTTTGTCTTGTCGCACTCCCGCGAGATGGTGCTTGGCCAGCACAATATGACGAGCATGTTCATAACTCATGACCCGCGGACGAATAAATGGCAGCGATCTCCAGGGACTGCGAAAAGCAAACTGTGGCAGCCAGCGACTGATTCCACCAACATGCGGGATCACTCGGAAAAGATATTCGGGCACCCAGCAGCCGACACTTCCTTGCTCGAGGAGAGTAAGCCACAGATCCCAATCCTGGAACCGTTTCAGATCTTCATCCCACAGCACCACGGCTTCGCGGCGGATAAGACTGGTGGAATGAATGTAATTATTCGCTTCGAGTGCTCGTGGATCAAAAACCCGGGCTGGCATTTTTTTCTTGCCATAATAAAAGTTGCTATAGGCATAAGAAGATCCTGGGTGGTACTCCAGGGCTTTTACCATGCGAGTAATCATGCGAGGCTCGGCGATCACATCCGCATCCCAAAAAATCACATACTCGCCGTGCGATGCCGCGAATCCGGTATTGCGCGCAGCCGGAGCGCCCCGATGCTTTTGCCGAATGCATTGAAAAGCCAACTGGGGATGCGCAGACAGACGTTCTTCCTCGACGACCACTGGGTCTCCGTTGCCATCATCAACCACAACCACTTCCAGATTGGGATAGGTCTGGCTGTAGATGGATCGGAGAGTCCGGATGAGCATCCGCTCGTGACGATACACCGGGATGATAATACTAACGAGTGGGACAGGCATAGCGCTATTCGAGCCAGCGGCGGACTTTCTCAAACTGAATCTCTGGCGTAAATTCTTTTTCGGCTCGATTTCTTGCTGAAACTGCGAGTGTTTCTCCCTGTTCTGGATGAAGCAGCAAGTCCGCAATCGTTTGAACAGTACTTGCTTTTTGATAGACATCCACCAATCTCCCAGTCACGCCATCGTGCACTGCCTCCTCGACTCCTCCGCCAGCCCCAGCCACCACTGGCACGCGCGCTGCTGCCGCCTCGAGATAGACCAAACCAAAACCTTCGGTGCGTTCACCATCGGGATGCGTGAGAAGCACAAACAAATTGGCCAGAGCAAAATATTCGGGCAGATGATCGTGTGATATTTCACCCAAAAAACGAACGGCTCCGTTGACCTGCAGCTCGTCTGCGAGCGCATGCAACATATCGCGTTTGGGGCCATCGCCAATCACGAGAAGGACAGCATCGGGTACCATAGCCAAAATTTCTGGCATCATGCGGATCAGATGTGGAAATCCTTTGCCATCGACCAATCGACCAACCGAGAGGATTACGCGCTTGCCCGTGAGTGACAATTGCGAACGAAGTGGCGCAATAATTGCTTCTGGCACAGGATCAAAAAAGCGCTGATCTGGACACGGGTAGACCACCATAATTTTTTTCTCTAATTCCGGCACTGCTGACACGATGCGTCGACGCAAGGCTTCGCTATTGCAGACGACTCCTGTAGCACTGCCAAGCACCCGGCGAAAAAAACTTTGCTTCCAGGGAGTGCGCGTGGCCAAGGCAGTGTCAGTTCCGTGACAAAAAACAATATATGGGATACCCAGATATTGTCGGATGAAGTATGCCACCAGGCCCATAGGTAATACGTGATGGACAATCACCTGTTCAATCTTTTCTTCTCGAATAATGCGGCGCGCCAAAAAGAATGCCCGCAACCAGCGCGGCCAGATAGCGCGAGGAAAATAGAGCGGGCGGCGGACAATGGGGTATGATTTGGTGGCGTCAAATGCTTCTGCCCCAGACACAGGCGGAGTCAATACGACCAATGACCCTTCTGGGAAAAAATCTGCCAACCGTTCGGCTACACTGGCAACTCCACCGACCTGCGGCGGGAACTCCAGCGTAATCATGAGTGTTTTTTTCATAAAAAACATTACGTTTTTATAAGGGCAATCGCCGTTTTGAGTTCTGTCTTGGTCACCGCCTTGAGTCCAAAAACCAAGAGGAGATAGATTGGAATTGCAACCACGATTCCCAGGAGAACTGAACTCTTCTGTGTCACGACGAGTGCGAGACCAGCCATCGATACGCTTGCCAACAACAATTGGAGGACGGTTTTCCCCAAATACGAGTGATTGATCCTGCCCACACGCGATACGACCAGATATCCGAGAAACGCCAAGAGAAAATTGCCAAAAAGCCCAGCGCTCGCTGCTCCAACGACTCCAAACCGCGGGATCAAGAAAAGGTTGAGGACAATATTGGAGAAAAGCACTGCGCCAACAATGAGTGTTTGTGTGGCTGCCCGATTGCAGGCATTGAGGTATGCCCCAAGCGGGAAGCTGGCAAAAGAAAAAATCAGACTGACAATCAGGATCTGGAGCGGTCGAATCGAATTGAGATACTCGGTACCATAGACCAAGAGCACGATCGGACGAGCGAGCGTCGCAATCCCCAAAGCAATCGGCATGGCAATGAGCAGAAGATACTTGAGAGATTGTTCCAGCGATGCTTCAAGCGCATGCATATCTTTTTTCCCATAATACTCACTCAATTTGGGATAGAGTGCGGCCACCAGCGCCAATGGGATGAATTGAAAAGCAAATGTGATTTTGTAGGCGATGCTATACCAGCCAACCGCAATCACCCCGACCAGCGACCGCAAAAGAATTGTATCGGCATACGAGTAAATCCGGGCAAAAATTGCTGCCAGGGTAAATGGCCAGGCGAGAATGGAAGCATGCTTGATGAGCGTCCAATCATACCGTGGGATAATGGCCAGATGGTGTACTCGACGCACGACTGCGATCACGAAACAGACATTGAGAAAACTCGGGATCACGAAGGCGAGAATCAGAAATACAATAGGCAAATGAAGGAAGAGAAAGATCGTACCGAGGATCATGGTCAAAAATTGCGACACCATGATACTCATCGCCTCAAACCGCAGATCTCCCAATGCGCGCAAGACGCCGTAAAATGTCAGGTGAATGGAATCCAAGATCATCGTAATGCCCGAGAGATACACCATCATCTTCACATCCTCCCCATAGTTGAGGGCATGAATACTCAAGGCCATGGCAGCATAACTGGCTACAGCAAATACCGTCTTGGCGGCCAGTACTCCGCCCGCTGCACGGGAAATTCCTGCGCGATCTTTGGAAGCCTCTCGGATCAAGGCCGAGGTAAATCCCAAATCAACAAAAACAACAAAGATTGTAGTAAATGATAGGGCAAAAAAATATTTGCCAGTGTCCGTAGCACCAATCGTCCGGGCAATCAGAGTAAAGTAGGCAAACGACAAAATCTTCTGACCGATCGAAGCGGCAGTCATGAAAAATGCATTTTTGGCAATCGAGGGCATGCTGTGTATTTTACGCGAACGCGAGTAAAAAAACAATCAAAAAAATACCCCGATGAACGGGGTATTTTGGAAGATTAACGTTTTCTCCACTGATGACCGCGGCGGGCGCGATGCTTGCCGAACTTCTTGCGTTCTTTGGCGCGAGGATCGCGGGTCAAGAAGCCTTCGGCGCGAAGCACTGGTCGTAAATCTGGACTGAGTTCCAAAAGTGCGCGAGCAATGCCATGGCGCACAGCTTCGGCCTGACCAGAAATACCGCCACCGACAACCTTGGCAGAAATATCATAAGCAGTTTCCTTGCCGACAGCGACAAGTGGGGCAACCACATTTCTCTGCAGCAAAGCTGTGGGGAAATAATTTTTCAATGCGCGGCCATTGACCAGCACTTCACCAGTACCGGACATCAAGCGGACGCGAGCAGCTGCGGTTTTTCGTCTGCCCACCGCGCGGGACAATGGTTCTTTGGTTGTCATAGAGTCAGCCATAAAAATCGATTAGGCGCGGATCGTCAGCCGTTTGAGGAGCGTTTCGCGGCGATTATTTTTTGGGAGCATGCCATTGACTGCGCGACGAATCACATCGGTCGGATCAGCCTCAAAAACTTTTTTCATTGGCGTGCGCTTGATGCCGCCCGGGTACATGGTGTGGTGATAGTAATCTTTTTGGACCAGTTTGCGGCCAGTAAACTTGACCTTGGCAGCATTGGTCACGACGACCATATCGCCTCCATCAATGCGCGGCTCAAATCGAGCAGTATGCTTGCCCATGAGAATCATGGCAATGCGAGACGCCAAACGTCCAACCGC
>CAYNXQ010000039.1:0-8306 GCA_964401185.1 uncultured Gammaproteobacteria bacterium
ATCCCGTGCGATTGGTGGAACCCAGCATCGCGCATTTGTGCATCACCAATTTCTTGATCTCTTCGCGCGCGGCACCCAGATATACGCGCGGATCGAATACTTCGGGCGAGGTGGAAAATGTCTGACGAATGGCCGCCGTGACTGCCAGGCGAATATCGGTATCCATATTCACTTTTACAATGCCATGCAGGATCGCCTGCTGAATCAGCGATTCGGATACGCCATGCGCTTCGGCCAGTTTGCCGCCATACTGATTGCAGCGCTCGACATACGTGTGCGAGACACTCGACGCGCCATGAAGCACCAGAGGAAATTTGCCACCCAGCGCTTCTTGGATCGCGGCCAGACGTTCAAGATCGAGATGCGGTTTGCCGGCAAACTTGTAGGCGCCGTGCGATGTGCCGATCGATACGGCCAGCGAATCACAACCCGTCTGCTTCACAAAATCTCGGGCCATGCTGGGATCCGTATATGCGCCTTCGCTTTTCACTCCCCCTTCGCCAGCATCGAACTGCTCGCCAATCAATTGCCCAAGCTCTGCCTCCACTGGCACGCGATGGCGATGGGCATACTTTACAACTTGTTTGGTGATCGCGACATTCTTCTGATAAGGCAAGGCAGATCCATCGAACATCACCGAAGTAAATCCTGCCTGAATGGCCGATTCACAAGTTTCAAAATCTGGTCCGTGATCCTGATGCACTGCAAAGACTACCGATGGATATTCTTCTTCGGCTGCTTCGAGGATGTGCAACAGATACGATGTGCCAGCATACTCGCGCGCGCCTTTGGAAATCTGAACAATCACGGGCGCCTTGGCCGCAGCCGCGCCAGCAAACACTCCCTGGGCAATCTCCAAATTGTTGATATTGAATGCGCCGATGGCATAGTGATGACGGATAGCATCGGCAAACATTTTTTTCGTAGAAACAAGTGGCATACAAAACAACTATAGCAAAATAAAAAAAAGCCGGCAATGGCTGCCCAGCCAAAAAGCCAGCAATCGAATAAGTGAACAAGTCGATGAAGCTTTATTCAAGCGTATTGGCAATTGCCTGATCCCAGATTTCGTCGGCCTCCATCTCGAATCCGATCTCATCGGCGTGATCCGAATACCACTGTTCAAAAGCAACATGTAGTTCGTCGATGTCGGTGGCATTTTCAAAGGCATCTTCAAGCAGGGCATATTTTTCCTGATGCGACATCGCCATTTCTTCTTCCATTTCTTCAAACACGGACTGAATATGCGTCAACACCGCTTCTTTTGTGGCATCGTACCCAAGAGATTGATCCATCATAGTAATAAAAAATGTAGGAGAAAGAATACGCACAGACTATATCACATCTCGAAAAAATGCAACAAGCGCGTCTGTGGACAAACAATCCCAAAAGACGTAAACTAGACAGGAAACTGAACCCTATGGAAAAGAAAACCATAACATTGATCTCGTGGAATGTCAATGGCATTCGCGCGGTGCTCAAAAAAGGTTTCTTGGATTTTGTAAAAACTCACGATCCCGATATTTTGTGTCTGCAAGAAACCAAGGCCGAACGCGGACAGGCCGAAATTGATTTACCGCAGTATACAGAATATTGGAACTCGGCCGAACGCAAGGGCTATTCGGGCACAGCCATCTTTACCAAGCAGCCACCGCTCCATGTTGACAATGATTTGCCGGTACCATTGGCCAAAAAATTTGGACTTGCGGCTGATGCCCATGGCAATCCCAATCGCGAAGGCCGAGTGATTACGGCAGAGTTTGAAAAATTTTTTGTGGTCACAGTGTACACGCCCAATAGCAAACCCGAGCTCACCCGACTCACTCTGCGCCATCAGCATTGGGATCCGGCATTCCTGGCCCATTGCACAGCATTGCAAAAGAAAAAACCCGTTATTTTTTGCGGCGACCTAAATGTTGCTCACGAAGAAATTGATCTGGCCCGGCCAAAAGACAATGATGGAACGCATGGATTTACGCACGAAGAACGAGAAGGATTTACCAATTTTGTTGAAGCTGGATTTGTTGATACATTTCGCGCCGCTCATCCGGATGAACCTAATCATTATAGTTGGTGGTCGCCATGGGCCGATGCTCGAACACGAAATATTGGATGGCGGATTGACTATGTGCTGGCAAGCAAAGCGCTGCAGAAAAAAATAACCAAAACCTTTATTCTTCCCAACGTAAAGGGGTCGGATCATTGTCCGGTCGGCATTACGTTTGAAGCGTAGCGTCAGAAGCCACAATCTACTTCTTTTTTGTCTGACAAGACATGCAAACACCAAAAAATTCCAGAGAGTGCTGTAAAACTTTAAAATTATTCTTTTTCCAAATCACACTCTCTTGCTCTGCCAGATCTGTCGGGAACATGACATCTTCGATGCGACCGCAGTGAAGACAAACGAGATGGTGATGATGGCCAGACTCGTTGACCAGTTCGTAACGTTTGGTCCGGTCGGCAAAATGAACTTCCCGGATGATATTGTATTGCAGGAACGTCTCAAGCTGGCGATACACAGTTGTTTTATTCGCAGCCAAATTGCGCTTGGCCAGCGCCGCAAGCAATTCGTGCGGCGTTTTTGGTTCACGGCTCTTTGACAGAATCTCGAGAAGGGCGGTGCGAATGGGCGTTATCCGCTCACCATGTTCTTTCAACTGCGCAAGGGGGCTACTGGCGGACATATTGGGTTCTCTTTCCAGACGTCGAGGCGAGGATAATGGCAAAAATGAACAGCATAATAAGGACAATCATGCCGCCAGAGGAGGTGTTGAGATAAAACGAAGCGAGAATACCAGTCACAACCGAGACGACCGAAATGATCTCAGCCCACAGCAGCGTCGCACGAAAACTTTGCTTCAGTTGAATGGCGGTCACAACCGGGAGAACAAGAAGGGCCGAAATGAGAAGAATCCCGATAATGGGGATGGCAATAGCAATCGTGGCAGCCGCCAGCACGGTGAAGAGCGTGTTTAAAAATTTGACTGGAATACCACTGACCGTTGCCGCCTCTTCGTCAAAGGCAATAGAAATCAACTCTTTAAAAAAAGCCGCCAAAACAAGAGTAATCACGATGCCTAAACCAAAAATCAGATAGATGTCAGACTGCTTGACCGTGACAATACTACCGAATAAGTAACTGAATAAATCGACAGTGAAGCCGTGCGCCAAACCAATCAAGACAATGGCCAGTGCCAAAGAACCAGACAAGAATATCGACAAGGCACTTTCGCCGTAGACTTTCTTGCTGACCCGGAGGTGGTCGATTGCAACCGAAGAGACGATCGAAGCGGCCAGCGCTGTCAGAAGCGGGTTCACATTGAGCAACAGACCAACGGCGACCCCGGCGAGAGAGACATGCGAGAGTGTATCGGCAATGAGCGAGTATCGGCGCAGGACCAAAAAAATTCCGATGAGCGGCGCAATGAGAGCGATAAGAATTCCAGCCTCCAAGCCGCGAATAATAAAGGAATAGTGAAACAATTGAAATATCATAGACGTCTAGTGGTCGTGCAAAATTTGACGGATATTGTGACCGTACAATTTTTGCAAATAATCCCCTTTCACGAACTCGGTTGGGGTGCCATGATAGACAAGGGTTTGGTTGATACAGGCAAGTTCGGTGACTTCGTTTGCTACCACATCGATATCATGAGAAACCAAGATAAGCGTCAGCCCAAATTTTTTATTTAACGTTTCAAGAAGAGTATAAAATTGCTCCTGTGCCTGGACATCCACGCCAACGGTTGGCTCATCCAAAAAAATGACCTCTGGTTCGCCCGCGAGTGCGCGCGCAATAAAGACACGCTGCTGCTGGCCGCTGGAAAGATCACCAATGAGACGATCCCGATAGTTCAACATACCAACCTGACGGAGCGAGCGCTCGATCATCTGGTGATCCGCTTTGTCCAAGCGGCGGAACAAACCCTTCTTGCCATAGCGGCCCATCGATACTACTTCGTATACAATCGCCGGAAAGAGTGCGTCAAAGTTGATCGCTTTTTGCGGCACATAGCCGATGCGCGACCATTCCTTGAAGCCACGGCAATCAGTGCCGAACAATTTTATTTTTCCTGACGTTGGTTTGATAAGTCCAAGCATGACCTTGAGGAGCGTTGATTTGCCAGCGCCATTCGGACCAATCACACCAAGATAATCACCCTGATGAATGGCCAGGGTGATATGTTTGAGAACAGGTGTATCTCCATATGAAAAAGAGACATCCTCGACCTCGATGATATTTTTGGTATGATCTACTGACATTGGAGAGCAATTTTAAGATGATCAAGATTATTGGCCATTTCAGTTAAGTAGGTTTTTCCGTCGCCAAGTTCCTGATCGGTCAATCCTTCAATAGGATTGAGGACCATGGCTTGTGCGCCAGTTTCGCTGGCAATGGTCTCTGCCAGCTTCGGACTGACCAGGCTTTCAAAAAAGATCGTGGTGACATGATTCTTTTTCGCAAAGTCGGTGATTTCAGCCAGTTTGGCCGGCGATGGCTCCGCATCGGGAGAAAGACCGCTGATCGGGACTTGGTTCAGCCCGTAATCAGCCGCCAAATAACCAAAGGCAGCGTGTGAAGTAATGATATCTTTTTTCTGACAACTGCTCAAGCCAGTGCGGTACTCCTGATCCAAGGTATCAAGCTTGGAATTCAGCGCCGCCAAGTTTGCCTCAAATGTTCCCATATCAGCAGGATCAATGCGTTCCAAACCCTGAGCAATGGCAGCCGCTTCTTTTTTGGCCAGCGGAGGATCGAGCCAGACATGCGGATCACGAATGCTCACCCCATCTTCGACAACTTCTCGATTGGCAAATGCATCGCCGACGGTGATGACGGCAGTTTTTGTCCCCTGAAGTGTGTTTTTGACACTGTCGCCCCAGGCTTCGAGTTTCCCTCCATTCAAAATAAGGAGTTGGCTGTCTTCAATTTTGGCGATGTCTTGAGTGGTTGGTTCGTAATCATGAGGTTCAGCTGCGGCCGGGGTTACATTGTAGACGCTAGCCTTATCTCCGGCAATCTGTGCGGCAAAAAAATAGAGTGGGTAGAACGAGGCGACAACTGATAGCTTTGGCGATGTGCCAATCTGGTTTGCGGCTGGTTTGCCTGATTGATTCTGCCAAACTACAGACAACGCCAAAAGACCAAGGACGACCACCAGTATTACACCAATGGCTGCAGAAACTTTTCTATCCATATTCATAGTAACAAGGGATAAAAGAATAAACCTATTATATGCAACCAAGTTGCTTTTGTCAAGTGATTGTTATCCACAGAAAGATACGCTATAGTACCTAAACATTTTTGAACCCTATGTCCAAAAATAAACTCATTCCACAGCTCATCATTCTGGGCGTCTGTCTGGTTGCCGTTGCCGTGATTCACTGGGTCAAGCCGACCATCGCACCACAGACGCAGCAATCGGTCTCCGACAATCCAGAAAATCCTCCCGTGACCGACGATACATTCTCTCGCGGCCATGTAATACAGATCATGCGCGAAGATACCCGACAGGATTATGATGGCGCCGGGCTCTTGTCGCAAAAAGTGGCCATGCAGATAGATACTGGCGAAGAGACAGGAAAAACAGTTTCGACCACCTACGAAATTCCAAACCGCGATGCGGCTCAGCAAAAATTGCACGAGGGCGAACAGATTGTGATTGGCAAAAATATTTCTCCTCCTCCGGTGGGCACAAGTTATTATGTGAGTGATCTCTACCGATTGCCGGCGATCTGGTGGATCCTCGGCGTCTTCTTCCTCTTGACGGTTATCTTTGGCGGCTGGCGCGGATTCATGGCGTTTGTTGGATTAGGCTTCAGTCTCTACACCATCATCGAATTTATCATCCCCCATATTGTGGCTGGGCAAAATCCGCTGATTGCCAGCGTGATTGGTACGATTTTTATTGCCCTCGTCTCTCTCTATCTGGCCCATGGGGTAAACAAGCGGACCACGATTGCACTGGTCGGAACCCTAATCACGCTCGGCATCGCCGTCGGACTATCCCTGCTGTTTGTTCACGCCGCCAAAATCTTTGGTATTGGCAGCGAAGAAGCGCTGTATCTCCAGTATGTGCCAACCAGTCCGATCAATTTGCAGGGATTGCTCCTTGGCGGCATCATTATCGGTGTGCTCGGCATCCTCGATGATATCACTACTGCCCAGGCCGCGGCCGTAGAAGAAGTGCACAAGGCAAATCCAACATTGGGTTTTGTTGCGCTCTACAAGAGCGGCACATCGGTCGGCCGTGAACACATCACTTCACTGGTGAACACCTTGGTGCTTGCCTATACCGGAGCATCCTTCCCACTTCTTCTTCTATTCACCATTTACTCTCGACCGCTCTGGACGACCATGAATAGCGAGCTCGTGGTAGAGGAAATCATTCGCGCTCTGGTCGGCAACATGGCACTGGTCCTTGCCGTGCCGATCACAACACTTTTGTCCGCTTATATTTTTAGTAAAGAAAAAACAAAACATTAAATAAAATAAAAAGAGGGCGAGTTACAGGATGTAACTCGCCCTTTATGTTGTCGTTATCCCCTCACTCCTGTGAGGGAATCGATATAGCTAGTGCCGGCGCTTGCCGCCGCCGCTCTGGTTTCCCTTCTTGTTGCCAGAGTTGCGCTTCGGCTTCTTGCCGCTGATCTTCTTCTTGCCGCCGCCGGCACCCTTCATCTCGCCGTAGTTGTAGCTACGGACCGTAGTCCGGCTGTTGCGCTCGGCCTCCTCCTCGGAGACCTTACGGGACTCGGCGAAGATCTTGTCGATCTCCGCCTCCTCCACCTCGCCGCGCGCGGCCAAGTCCTGGGCCAGAGCCAGCGCCTCCTGGCGCTTGCTCGGATCGCGGACCTTGCCGGCCGTATCCGCACGGCGCTTGGCCACCACGGCGAAGGCGGCCTTCTGGCCACCCTCCTTCTCGTACGCGCGGGTCAACTCGCCGACGAGTCCGTCGGCGAACTCCAGCTCCGCGAAGTACTCGCGGGCCGCGGCCAGCTCCTCGGCCCGAGCGCGGGCCGCCTTCTCCTGCGCCGTCTCGATCCGAGGCAGCTGCTGCAGCCCCGTGAAATCGGAGTAGGCCTCTCCCCGGAGGATCTCGTTGACCTCCCGGAAGATCTCGCTCGACGCCCGATTCTCGGGCTTCTCCTTGTCCGACTTCGACATCACGTCGAAGTCGGTCGAGTAGACCTCGCGAAGGATCCAGTGGATCCCCGTGAGCATCCGCTCGAGGAGCTCGATCCGATTGGCGAAGAGCTTCTTCAAGCCCTCGTCCTTGGCGAAATCATCCTTCCAGTTCCAGACCCGCTCCCCCTCATGGAAGTAGCTGTACTGGCACACGGAGCGGGTGCGCTTGATGCACCCGTGGAGGTGCGCCTTCACGACCAAGGCGTAATCACGCCGATCCCACACGAAGTGCGGGATGAGCATGATCAGGCCGATGAAGTCCGCGATCGCGATGAAGCGCTTCTGCGCTCCCTCAGGATTCTTGGGCTGGTTGCTCACGCTGATCGTCGAGGTCTTCTCCTCGGACAAACCGGTCTTCTGTCGGATGAGCTTCTCCAGCTCCTGCTTGCTCTCGATCGGCTTGATCCCGAGCTTTTCCCGGAGGATCTCCCGGACGCGGTCCGCGGCGGCCTTCTGGCCACCCTCCTTCTCGGCCTTCTCGAGCTCCGCACGACGCGCGAGCTCCTCCTGGCGGAGGGTCTCGCCGATGGTCTGGTCCCACTTGGTGCGGACCTCCGAGTTGAACGTCTTCAGGAACTCCTCGGGCGTGAAGGTCTCCTCGACGCCTGTCTCCTTCATCCAGTCCTTCGTGATCGCGAAGAGCTCATCGGGCTTCGGTCCGCGGATCTTGATCTCGTCGTTCGAGACGAGCTTGAGCTGGGGCTGCTGGTTCTGATTCACGGCTATCTCCTTCCCGACCAAGTCGGGATGCGCTGACCTCGCAGTTGCGAGATCGGTTGTTTTGTAAAGATTGCCTGCTTCTGATCCCCCTTGCGAGACACCAAAAACAGCTTCTTATCTTAGCACACCTTGGGCATTTTGTCAAGGGCATTTTGTGGACAGATAAACCGTGAAATTTGGCCCCGTCCGCCATCGCAAGACTGAGCTTACTCAGGCGTTGCGGGCGGGTAATATAAAGCAAAAAATCCCCTGGTTGGGATTTCTATGGATCAAGGGGTACATGGTCCGGGCGCTGGCCTACTCTTGCCTTGCGACTACCATCGGTGCTGGCGGGCTTAACTGCTGTGTTCGGGATGGGAACAGGTGTGACCCCGCCGCTTCGAGCACCCAGACGATG
>CAYNXQ010000040.1:0-7906 GCA_964401185.1 uncultured Gammaproteobacteria bacterium
CATGCCGGTTTTGGGATTGGTCTTGAACGGATGGTGCGCTGGGTTACGGGCGTTGAACATATTCGCGAATGCATTCCATTTCCTCGTACGATCAATCGCTTGAAGCCATAGGTGTGTATGGGAAAAAAGAAAAAGCTCCAAACCACCCATGATATTCCCGAAGATTTTTTAACACGACTGACCGATATTGTTGGTCAGTCTTTGTTTTCGCAAGTGGAAAAGACGTTTGTCAAACGACCGACGACGTTCCGTATCAATACCCTCAAAGCAAAAAAAGAAGATGTGCGCCAAATTCTTCGGGAACAAAATGTCGGTGTCGAACAAGTATCGTGGTATCCCGATGCCTTTATTCTAAAAAATAAAACCAAGCGCGAGCTGATAGAATTGCCCATCTATACCGAAGGAAAGATTTATATTCAAAGTTTGGCTAGTATGGTACCGCCGCTTGTTTTGGATCCGAAACAAGGGGAGAAGGTGCTGGATCTTACCGCTGCGCCTGGAAGCAAGACGTCCCAAATAGCGGCACTGATGAATAAGGAAGGGGAGCTGGTTGCGAATGATAGTAATAAGGTGCGATTTTTTAAACTCAAGCACAATCTGGAATTACTCGGCGCGCTTGATGAGACAGGATTTTTGAAATTACGAATGGAAGATGGCTCACATCTGTGTGGTGAGTACGAAAATTATTTTGATAAAATTTTGCTCGATGCGCCCTGCTCGGCCGAGGCGCGATTTGTCGCAGGGGATCCAAAAACCTTTGGCTATTGGAGTGAAAAGAAAATAAAAGAAATGGCCTACAAGCAGCGCAAACTGCTTTTTTCTGCCTGGCATGCGCTGAAACCCGGTGGCACCTTGGTCTATTCCACCTGCACCTTTGCTCCCGAAGAAAATGAAGTACAAATTTCTCGGCTCCTCGAGCGATATGGCGATGACGTGATTGTGGAAAGTATCGAACTAAATGGTGTAAAAACGTTGCCAGTGGTAAAAGAATGGAAAGGGAAGCCATTGCATCCGGAAATAAAAAAAGCTGTTCGGATTATGCCGACCGGAGATATCGAGGGATTTTTCCTGGCAAAACTGAAGAAAAAATGACCCACCGATGATATCCGGTGGGTGTTACTTGATGAGCGGAGGAATATCCATTGCCCCGTCGATATTTTTGAGGATCCTGCGGAGTTTTCTCTCTCCAACCTGATGGTAGACTTCCAGAGACAGGGCCAGTTCTTCGAGCACATCTTTGTTTCTTTCGAGGAATGTTCTGGTGATTTCGGCGCAGTGCGTGAGTATCTCCTGGACTTCACTGTCAAGCGCATCTTCTATTTTTTCTCCAAAATTGAAAATGGTATCTTTGTCGACAAAATCGACAAACACTTGATGGGGAAACATGCGAGAGAAGCCTCCACCGAAGATCAAATGTCTGGCGATGGTGTTTGCTTCCTTGAGCGCTTCTCCCCCAAGGTTGCTTATGTCGCCAAGGATAATCAGTTCGGCAATTCTTCCTGCCAAAAAGATGCAGATCTGTCCCTGCATGTCACGCGTGGTCAGGATCTTTTGGTGAAATTCTGTTGGGATTTCCAAAGCATCCATTTGATCGTGGTCAGCCGAGGGGAGGAGCCGCAATCTCCGGATTTGTACTTTGCCGGGTAATCCCGCCCCGACAATGGCCAAGCCAGCTTGATGAACGCACATAATCCGATGATCATGGAACGTGGGGATGGAAGAAAGTATTTTAAGTGCCATGATAGGTCTCCTTTGGTTTGAAAAAGAACATATGATATGCCTGCGGATACAGTAGCACGCACTCTACTCCTCGTCAAAAAAACGCCCAGAGATCTTGGTCTGTGGGCGTGTTCACTCTGGTTTTTTTGTTTTTGACAATATCTGCTGGAGTGTGTGGCCGCATACAATGTGCTGTTTCCTCAAGAGGGTTGACAATTGGGTGAGGACATCGCGGTTGTCCATAAGGATCACTTGCGTTTTCTTAGCTTCCTCCTGGATGATCCGGCTGATCTCCGCATCCAAGATTTGTTGTGTCGCTTCGGAGACAGTATATATATCATCTTCAGTCGCAAAACCTTGATGAGGAAAGTGCGAAGAATTCCCCAAGCAGAGAACAGTAAGTCGGGCCAGCACCGTTGCGCGCTCAATATCTTCGATGCTTCCCGCACAAGTATCGCCCAGCTCGAGGTTCTCTGCGATTTTGCCGGCAAGAAGAATACGAATCATTTCGCGCATGTCCTGGCCGCTGGTGTACTTGCTGCGATGTTTTGAATATGTGACGGCTTGTCCGCCCAAGCCATTGTCCATTGGGATCAGCTCTATTCGTTTTACTTTTCGAATATGAACACAAGTGCTTGCCACGATCGCATGACCTGCTTCGTGGATACTGGCGAACCGCAAATCACGCGCGTTCCATTTTTTCAAATTTTTTCTCTTATGTTTCACGATGGGCTCCTTTGTAAAAGAACAATCAGCTTCCCTCTTCGTACAGTAGCACGCACTCTACCCTGCGTCAAAATAAAAAAGCCCGCAGAGATATCTCCTCTGTGGGCATTCTGATCTAGCCGATAGGCATGCCACCTTCTTCTTTTGGTCTGTATCCAGCTGCGACCGCATCGGCATACCGCCCTGGATCGAGATAGGCATGCTCAAGATTTTTTGCCTTGGAGAGTTGCCGTCCAGTGAGGCCAATGGCCCCTACCAGATTAGCATATTTAAGGTCTGCTCCATCGAACACTGCTTCGGTCAGGTCGGCTCCACGAAGGTTTGTGCAGATAAAACTGGAGTTCGAAAGATCATCACCGGACAGATCAAATTCATTGAGATCTTCGTCGCTGAAATCGAAGTTGCTGATTTTTCGCGGATAGAGGAGGAGGTGCGCTTCTGGCACTCCAAGGCCCATCAGGATTTTTTGTGTTTGTTTACGATCGATGATGCGTGGCATGTTGTGCTCCTTTGGATTGGGGCAGGATGTCGTTCCTGACCACTGTTCAGTCAGCACTGTATCAGACCTTGGTCGTATTGTCAAGCCGATAGTCCTGTGATACGATACGAAGGTAAATTTATTGTTATGTATCGAACGCATACCTGTGGAGCATTGACCAAAAAGCAGGCCGGCACGACTGTAATTTTGTCGGGCTGGGTGCACAAACGGCGCGATCTGGGCGGGGTCATCTTTGTTGATCTGCGCGACCGCTACGGCATCACTCAAGTGGTGTTTCACCCAGAGACAACCACGGATTTTACCCTCGCCGAAAGCCTGAAGTACGAATATGTGATCAAGGTGATGGGCGAAGTCGTGAAGCGCGACAAGAAAACCGTGAATCCTGATTTGAGCACCGGTGAGATCGAAATCCATGCCGCTTCGTTTGAAATCCTAAACAAAAGCCAAACCTTGCCGTTTGAAATTTTTGATGCGCACAAAGAGGAAGAAGACGAAGAATTGCGGCTCAAGTATCGTTATCTCGAACTGCGCCGCGACCATTTGAAAAACAACATCCTCTTTCGCGCCAAGATGATTCGTCATATTCGCACCTACATGGAGGATCGGGATTTTGTCGACATTGCCACTCCAATCCTCACCGTTTCAAGTCCGGAAGGCGCGCGTGATTTTCTTGTCCCTAGCCGCATTCATCCGGGCAAATTTTACGCATTGCCTCAGGCGCCGCAGCAATACAAGCAGCTTCTGATGGTGGCCGGATTTGATCGCTATTACCAGATTGCGCCGTGTATGCGCGATGAAGATCCACGGGCCGATCGCAGTCCGGGAGAATTCTATCAGCTCGATGTTGAAACCAGTTTTCTGGAACCCGAGGAATTTTTCCAGCTGATGGAGCCGCTTTTTGTAGAGTTGACCGAGATTGTGGCTGGCAAGAAAGTGCAAGAGAAGCCATTTCCGCGCATTCCGTATCGCCAGGCGATGGAAGACTATGGCTCGGATCGTCCTGATTTGCGATATGATCTCAAGATAAAAAATATTACCGACTGGGCCAAACAGACAGGTTTCAAAGTGTTCTCTGGTGCCGAATCTGTCCGAGCGCTGGTGATCCCCAATGGTGCCTCTATTTCTCGCAGTGAGATCGAAGGCGAATATACCGACATTGCCAAACGCGCCAAAGCCAAGGGGCTGGCCTGGATGAAATATACAGACAAAAAGTTTGAAGGTACGATTGGTAAATTTTTTAGTGAGAGTGAACTGTCGGCGCTTGAACAATTGCTCGCCCCACCCGAGGGAAGCATGCTCTTCTTTGTTGCCGACACTGCCGAGATCGCTTGCAAAGCATTGGGCGCAGTACGCTCGCACGTAGGAGAAAAAATGCAGCTGGCCGATCCGAATATGATTGCTTGGGCATGGATTGTTGATTTTCCTTTTTATGAATGGAACGACCAGGATGGGAAAATTGATTTTGGCCACAATCCTTTTTCGCTTCCGCAAGGCGGGCTGGAAGCACTCAATACCAAAGAACCTCTGGATATTCTGGCGCATCAGTATGATATTGTGGCCAATGGCCTGGAATTGTCCAGCGGCGCCGTGCGCAATTATGATCCGGAAATCATGTACAAAGCTTTTGCCATTGCCGGTTACACCAAAGAACAGGTCGACAAAAAGTTTGGTCATATGATCGCGGCCTTCGGATTCGGCGCTCCGCCGCACTGCGGCTTCGCGCCTGGCATTGACCGTCTCCTCATGCTGCTCTTGGGTGAAAAAAATATTCGCAGCGTGATTCCATTTCCCAAGAATCAAAAAGCCGAAGAACCGATGATGGGGAGCCCCAGTGAAGTGGACGCCAAACAATTGAAAGAATTGCACATTCGTCCCGCCTCATAATGTTTTTGGGTCCATGCTCCCGCAATTGACACTCGAAAAATTTAGCGGTCCCTTGGATTTGCTTTTGTCGCTGATTCACGAAGAAAAGCTGGATATCTCCGAGGTGGCGATCGGCAGCGTGACCGAACAATTCATGCAGTATCTCGATACGCTGGAAGATCGCCGCGCCGAAGAGTTGGCTGATTTTTTGATTGTTGCTGCTCGCTTGATCCTCATCAAATCACAGGCGCTCTTGCCGCAATTCTCGCTAACCGAAGAAGATGAAGGACCGACGTTGGCTGATCAGCTGCGGCTCTACCAGCAATTTGTCGTCGCCAGTCGGGGATTGAATACGCGCTGGATGAGTGGACGATCGGCCGTATTTCGGATTGAGCCGCCACGTCGAGCCACCACGTTTGTTCCGCCCAGTAATGTTTCGCTCGACGCTCTCCACGAGCGAATGGTACAATTGATTTCGCGGCTGACGCCGCCCAAGCCGTTGCCACAGACGCATATCGATCGGGCCGTTTCGATGAAGCAGAAGTTGGACCATATTCGCAGCCTGCTTTCGTCCAAGAAGCCGATTCATTTTCGCGAACTGTTGTCTGCGGCTCGCAGTCGCACCGATGTGATTGTCAGCTTCTTGGCGATTCTGGAACTGGTCAAGCAACGGACCGTTGCATTGAAACAAGATGAAACATTCGGAGATATCGTTATCAGCAAAGTACGTTCGTAGGCAAAGTAAGCAGAGTAAGTACGTATGTCTATTGAAAGTCAAATTGAAGCGATACTATTCGTTGCCTCAAAACCGTTGAGCACAAAAGTTTTGGCGCGCGCGCTTGGCAAAAAGGAAGACGAGATTGTGGAAGCGCTGGAGCATCTGAACGTGCGGTACAATACCGAACACTCGGGCATTCATATCTTGTCACAAGGCGACGACGTGATGATGGGTACAAACCCGAGTCATCGAGAAGTGATCGAGGAATTTGTCAAAGATGAAGTAGCCGGGGAATTGACCAAAGCCCAGCTCGAGACCTTGACCGTGATTGCCTATCGCGGACCGATCACACGACCCGAACTCGAACAGATTCGCGGCGTCAATTGCGCGCTGATTTTGCGCAATCTGAGCATGCGCGGGCTGATCGAAGAAAAAGAAGATGCTTCGCAATTGACTGTTGTTTACACCCTATCTTTTGATGCGTTCCGCCATCTGGGCATCGATACGCCTGCCGAGTTGCCCGAGTATGCCAGTCTCCATGCTCATCCGCATCTGGAGAACACCGTGAACGATTCGTCCGAGGTCTAATCTCTTGATCTGTCTGTATGTTTGATCAGTATCCGATCGAAGCGGTGGCTGTCCGCCGGTATTCCTCGCCGTGGATGATCCCCTTGGCCATGGTTGCGATTGGGGCAATCCTCGTTACCTTTCGTACAGAATTCGCTCACGGTTTTACTTTTGTGCACGAAACGATCCTTGGTAGCCCAGTTCTTCGACAATTGGGCCCATTGGTTGCGACCGTGGGTGCAGACAAGAAAGAAGTGATTGCGCTTGCACCTCAGCCGCCAGAGTTGCCGGTATTTGCTGGCTCACCATCTTCGACCGCACCGACCTCCACGGCTGCAGCAGTGTTGGTCAAAGATGACAAGACTGGAACTATTCTGTTTGACAAAGATGAGTATGTATCGCGGCCATTGGCCAGCATTACCAAGCTCATGAGCACAATCCTTATTCTCGAGAGTAATCCGCAGTGGACATCGACCACGCAGGTTGTCAGCGATGATGTCGAGGATACGCACATGTATGCAGGAGACACGTACACAATTGATCAGTTGTGGCATGCGGCTCTGATTGGTTCGTCCAACAAAGCAATTCTCACGCTGGTTGATGCGATTGGCGCGCCGCGATCCACCTTTGTTGATCGCATGAATGCCAAGGCGCGAGAATTGGGTATGGCCTCGACCACCAATTTTGTCGAGCCGACCGGACTGGACGCGGACAATGTGGGGAGTGCCTCCGATGTTTTGATCCTGCTGCGAGAAGCGCTGCATCACCCAGAAATTCGCGACACGTTGATTACGCAAGAATATGATCTCTATTCCAAAGAGCGTAAACAGAAACACCATATTTGGAACACTGATTGGCTTCTGCTAGGCTGGATCCCATCCAAACTCACGGTGATTGGCGGCAAAACCGGGTATATTCCGAGCGCGGGATATAATTTTACAGTACAACTCAAGGACGCTGCCGGCCGAACGCTCGATGTGGTTGTGCTTGGCGCGAGGAGCAATGAAGCGCGATTTCGCGAAGCGGGGGAGAGCGCCAATTGGGTACTCAAGAATTTTCACTGGCCAGAGGCTCCATCCACAACCTCTTCGACCGTAATGCAGCCCTCTTAATCATTGCTATGGAATACGTCGATGTGGTGAGCGAAGAGGATCAAGTGATTGGATCAGTCACGCAAGCAGAGATGATCGCGCAAAAATTATTGCATCGCATCGCGCATATTTTCGTATTCAACGAGCGCGGGGAGATGGCATTGCAGCTTCGGAGCGCGAAGAAATCATTTTGTCCATTGCATTGGAGCACATCGGTCGGCGGACATGTGCAGACGGGCGAAAGTTATGAATTCGCGGCGCTTCGAGAATATAGCGAAGAACTTGGAGTTACTAGTCCGCTGACAGCGCTTGGCAAAGATCGCTATACAGCAGTCAACGGTTTGCCAATTTTTTTCATGACCTTCCATACGATTCACTCGGGACCATTTGTGATCAATCCCGAAGAAGTGGAACGGGTCGAATTTTTTCCACTGGAAGAAATTCCTCGCTTGCTTTCTCGAGGAGAAAAGTTCAATCCCGAACTCACGTATCTTTTCCAGAAGTACTTTTTGTCCTTGTCCTAAAGAGGTTTATTTTTGTGCCGTCGGAGAGAATCGAACTCTCATGACCTTGCGGTCGCGGGATTTTGAGTCCCGTGCGTCTACCAATTCCGCCACAACGGCTTATTATCTCTGTAAATTTTTGTACACTTTTGTGTCCACAAGTATATCGCGCGTTGTTCATTTTGTCAATCTCTAGTATACTACTGTTGGTATGACCCGT
>CAYNXQ010000041.1:0-7645 GCA_964401185.1 uncultured Gammaproteobacteria bacterium
ACGAGGGGTTCACCGGAGGTGTTGTTGTTGAAGGTGATGGCGACGGCGGTGGTGTGGGAATTTTATGAATTTACTTGGGATCATGTCTTCCATACACACATGCAGATTAGCAACACCGACACGATGAAAGATCTCTTCGACGGCACGCTTGGCGGCGCTGTCACTGCTTTTCTTCTGCGGAAGAAGCTATAGTGCAATGGATTGACAAAAGTTTTTACTTATCGTAGAATAAAAAACCTGCGCAGGGTGTGCAGGACGTGTTCTTTTCATCAAGAGGAGGAATCACCCATGATGAGCGTTCTGTTGTGGACACTGGCGGGAATGGCATATTGCGTGCCCGGAATTTACATCGGGCATTGGTCGTACCAGACCTGGATCAAAAAGAATCCGGATGCCTTGGCCGCCAAGCTGCTTTTCCCCCACATAGTTTATTTTGACAGGAAATGGTTTGGTACCAATTGTACTGGATTTATCGGCCTCTTTGGTCTTGTTGGTAATGATGATGGGCCAACCCTGTACGCTTTGTATCGTCTTTTGATCATGCTGGCTTGGCCCTTGAAATCTATTACAATGGTATTCTCGGGACTGCGTCTGATTGGACGTTCTGTGATGAATAACCTGAAACCAGGTTTCCGATTGGTTTGGAGAATAGTCAGATTTTTTTTCCTTTGGCGCTCTTGCGAAAAGTCTTTCCGCTGCCAAATCAGAAACAGCTTCCAGAACCGCAGCCAGAAAAAGATCGGCTGCTCCAAGAGGCGCAGGTTGAAGTCGAAGCCTGCCTCCATCCAGATTTGCCTGCGCAACTGGAGCGTCTGAAGGAATCTTCTGCACAGTAATAAAAACACAAACCCCGCTTTTTCGCGGGGTCTTTTTTATATGATGAATGCTATTTCACAATCAGTGTTCCCTTCATCTGGGTATGCCCAGCGCCGCAGACGACAGAACAGACAAAGCTGAATGTGCCCTTTTTACTCGCCAGGAAATCCAGGACTGTGGTCTGATTGGGGAGGATGTCGTGATTGATATCGAGCTCGGGGATCGAGAAGCCGTGCGTCACGTCGAGGCTGGTCATGTATAGTCGCACCTCATCGCCCAGATTGACCGTGATCGTCGATGGAGTGAATTGCCAGCGTTTGGCAGTCAGCGAGAAAATCTTGAGTCGCGGAATTTTGGAATTGGGGTCAGAAAGTTTTTTCAGGTCTTCTGCCGGTGGCATCTCGACGGTAAAATCGGTAGATACGGGCATGCCTTGGATCGCGACTGGCACGTCAGGCCCGGGATATTCCAAAGTGTTCAGTTCGCCGGCATCGCTGTGGAGCGTTGCAAAGAGATGAGTGGTCAATTGCGTAAGATCCAGCGGGACACGGACATTGTCACTTGCTCCGGCGCGTACGCCGACAAAACCAATCACGGCGCCAGGGGCGCCATGGAGATCGGCGCGAACCAGAACCCAGCCATCGGCCGGAGCCACGACATGAGTGATCGAGATTGCGCTGCCACGGATGGGTTGCCCGAGTACTGTAATGGCCGGATCCAGAGGGGCGGGTGTTTGGGCTACTGGTTGTGTTGATGAGCAACCAGCGCCAAGTGCAAGGAGCGCTCCAAGCGCGATCGCTATGCCAAGAGAAGTTTTTTTCATACAAATATGATTAGCTTTTTTAGGGTACCACTCCCCTCGATGCGGGTCAAGCGGCCGCATTGTCTTTCTTCTGTGATTTCGGCTATGATATCTCTACTATGACCGACTTCGTGCACCTGCATGTCCATTCCCATTATTCGCTCCTCGATGGCTTGATGAAGGCAAAGGCTCTCCCCAAGGTTGCCAAAGAGCACGGTTTTTCGGCCATTGCCCTGGTCGATTCGGGTGCAATGTATGGCGCCATTGAATTTTATCAGAGCTGTCTCGATCAGGGGATCAAGCCGATTGTTGGTCTGGAAGTATTTGTGGCGCCGCGTGGCCGTGCTGACAAAGATCCAGAACTGGACAAACAGGTGTTTCACCTCACGCTCTTGGCCGAGAATTATGATGGGTACAGAAATTTGATGATGCTCTGTTCGCTTTCGCACATGGAAGGTTTTTGGAATGGAAAGGCTAGGGTCGACAAAGAACTCTTGCAAACATATAGCGCGCACGTGATTGCCTTGTCGGGCAGTATCGGTGGAGAAGTCCCGCAATTACTGAAATCTGGGCACGAGGCTGATGCCAAACGATCGGCCGAGGAACATGCCAAGATTTTTGGCAAAGAAAATTTTTATTTGGAACTTCAGGATCATCCGGGTATTGAAGGTCAGTTGGAAGTAAATACCAAATTGATTGCCCTGGGTCGCGAACTCGGGATTCCGCTTGTGGTTACCCGCGATGTTCATTATAGCAAGCCTGATGATGCCGAGGCCCAGGATATCTTGACCTGTATTCGCGATGGACGCAAAGTCGGGGATACCAATCGGGAGGATTATCGGCAAGTGGATCGGTCGATGAACACGGGCGATGATATTGCATCGCGATTTCGCCATGTCCCAGAAGCGATTGAAAATACGGTGAAGATTGCCGCGCGGGTGGATATTCAGATTCCTCTGAACGTCTGGCATTTTGCGCCGATTGATTTGCCGCCGGGCAAAACAGCCGACGAGGAACTCCGCGATCGGGCATTTACTGCCTTGCCCAAATATTATGATCCAGTGACGCCCGAGGTGCAGGCGCGTCTGGAATACGAATTGGATATTATCAAGACCAAAGGCTACTCGCCGTATTTTATCTGCGTGTCGGACTATGTGCAGTATGCCAAGACCCACGGCATTGTCGAAACCACTCGTGGATCAGCCGCTGGATCGCTGGCTTCGTATGTGATTGGGATTACCACTGTGGACCCGATGCGATTCAAATTGCCGTTCGAGCGCTTTCTCAACCCCTTTCGTCCCAGTCCGCCGGATATTGATACGGATTTTGCCGACGATCGCCGTGATGACATGATTGCCTATGTCACCCAGAAATATGGCGCGGACAAAGTGGCTCAAATTATCACCTTTGGAACCATGGCAGCGCGGGCCAGTGTGCGCGATGTTGGTCGGGCCTTGGGGTTGGCATATAGCTTCTGCGATCAGGTGGCCAAACTTATCCCTATGGGAGCGCAGGGATTCCCGATGACCATCGAGCGCGCGCTCAAAGAAGAACCGGATTTGAAAAAACTCTATGATGCCAATCCAGACGTCAAGCGTTTGCTGAGTCTGGCCAAAAAAGTAGAGGGCTGCGCCCGGCACACATCGATCCATGCAGCCGGCGTTGTGATCTCGCCAACACCACTCACGGATTTTACTCCGATTCAGCACGAAGTCGGCGGGTCGCGCATTACCACCCAGTACGAAATGAAGTCCGTCGAAGCGGCCGGAGTACTCAAAATGGACTTCCTGGGGATTCGCAATTTGTCGATTTTGGGGAAAGCCGTGGAGTTTGTAGAAAAAACAACAGGCGAAAAAATTGATATTTACCATTTGCCGCTCGATGACAAGCCAACCTTTGACATGCTCTCGCGCGGCGAAACCATGGGCACATTCCAGCTGGGTGGATCCGGGATGAC
This sequence comes from uncultured Gammaproteobacteria bacterium, assembly GCA_964401185.1. Lineage (GTDB taxonomy): Bacteria > Patescibacteriota > Patescibacteriia > Magasanikbacterales > UBA922 > JAHFIC01. The sequence continues at coordinate 3,576 of CAYNXQ010000041.1, forward strand.
GCGCTGGCTCAAAGAACTTCGCCCCAGTACGATCGACGATATCATGGCCATGGTCGCCCTCTATCGCCCAGGCCCGATGGACGCCATTCCCGAATACATTCGTCGCAAACATCACCCCGAGGCAGTGAGTTTTCTTGATCCCAGAATGGAAAAGTATCTCCAGGCCTCGTTTGGTCTCTTGGTGTATCAAGACGATGTGCTTTTGACCGCGATTGAACTGGCTGGGTACGACTGGATGGAAGCCGACAAATTCCGCAAAGCCATCGGCAAAAAAATTCCCGAAGAAATGGAAAAACAAAAACAGAAATTTTTTGATGGCTGTCGCACCAAAGGCAAACTCCCCGAAGAATTGATCAAGACGCTCTGGCAGCAGATCGAGCCATTTGCGGCCTATGGGTTCAACAAAGCGCATGCGGCTAGCTACGGAATCGTGGCCTACCAGACGTCGTACATGAAGGCGCACTATCCCGTGCAGTACATGACTGCGGTCCTTCAGGCCGAAGCGGGAGATGCCGACAAGATTTCGGCGATTGTGGGCGAGTGCCGGCGCATGCACATCGATGTGTTGCCGCCAGACGTGAACGAAAGTTTCCGTAATTTTGCTATGGTTTCCAAGCATGGAGAACCGGGCCGCATTCGGTTTGGCTTGACCGCGATCAAAAATGTTGGCGAACATATCTGCGAAGTGATTTACAGCGAACGCAAACAGCATGGCCCATACAGCAGTCTGGAGGATTTTTTGAAACGGATCCACGACAAGGATTTGAACAAAAAATCACTGGAAAGCTTGATTCAGGCAGGAGCGCTCGACGGCTTTGGCATGGATCGCGGGCCGCTCTTGGCCAGCGCGCCGGAATTGCTTGGTTTTGCTCGTGAGAGTCGAGAAGTACAAACGACCAATCAGCATTCTTTATTTTCTGGCACGGCCATTGCCCTGGACGAACAGGTGGTCTTGAAGGATGCGCCGCCGGCAACGATGGAAGACAAGTTGCGCTGGGAGAAGCAGCTTCTGGGGATTTACCTTTCATCGCACCCGTTTTTGCCCTATGAGAAAATTTTGAAAAAAATATTGACCTCGCTGGCCGAGGTCGAAGCCAAACCGCGGGATAGCTGGGTAGTGGTCGGCGGCGTGATTGAAACATTGAAAAAGAAAATTACCAAAAAGGGAGGGATCATGATGTTTGCTACGATTCAGGATTTGACTGGGTCAATGGAGCTCTTGGTCTTCCCCAAGACGTACGAAGAAACGCAGGCCATCTGGAAAGAGGGGAATATCATCTGCGTGGTTGGCAAGACGCCCAAAGAAGCCGGTGACAACAAAGTTTTTGTAGAGCGCGCCTATTTCCTTACCGAAGATCAGGCCAAAAATTTGCTGCGGCAATTGTCACTGATGGCATCGACGAGCGTTGACCATGCAGAAGAAAAAAAGACTGTGGTGAGCGAGCCCGCGGTAACGATCCATGTGAGTGCCGAGGATTTGAAAAAACATGCCCCAGCTTTGAAAACATTTTTTGATGCGCATCCGGGCGAGAATAGTGTCTATCTAGATTTGGGCGACAAGCAGATTCGCACACCAACCAAAATTTCTTCCGATGAAGCAAGTATTCAGGCATTGCAGGCTCTGGTCGGGGAGGGGAAAGTTTCGGTAACAAAATAAAAGCCCCACCTATTACTACAGGTGGGGTGTTAGATTATTTGACGCGAATGAGCGACAGATTGTCTTTGTCTTCCCATAAGGGATCAATCAGATCGCCATTGTGCGATCGCGACAACGCGGCAGCAATATATTGCGAAAAATCGATACTCACGAAACGGACATTGCCGGCGTCAATGTCTGCCTCGATTTCTTTGGGAAGATGGAGCGGCAACGTATTGGTGACCACGATTTCTTGGAGTGGTGCTTGGCGGAGATTGTGGACCAGGTGTTCTTCTCCACAGAAGACGCCGTGGGTGGCCATAATCCGCACGTCTTTCGCCCCTTCTTCCATCAGGAATCTGGCCGAGTGGAGGGTGGTTGCTCCGGTACGAATCATGTCGTCTACGATGATGCAGTGTTTCCCCCGGACACTCCGGCAGAGGAGTTCCATGCTCCCGTCTTTTCGCCGATCGATCAGGGCCAAATCGATTTTTAGATAATTGGCATACCGGGCCACATCTTGTCCGTCAGTTACATGGCTGGCGACCAAGACGATATTGGTCAGATCGTTATGTTCGCGAAGATGATGGCACAAGAGTGGAACAGCGGGCAGATTGATAAGTGGCACCGGGAAAAAAGGAACAATCTGTGGCGCGTGCATGTGGACGGTGATCACCGCATCCACCCCAAGACCTTTCCAGATATTTCCGACCGTGCGCAGTCCGGCACACGTGTGCGGCGGCTTTTCTTTCACCCCGTGCGAGTGAAACATGTGCGGAATCACGAGCGTAACGCGAGCGACGCGGGCCAGCCGCAGACGATCGACAATCAGATTCACCTCATGGAGATGTTCTGCAACAGGAGCGCGATTGGTCTGGACAATCACCGCATGGCGATTGGCCACGCGTCCGGCAAAATTGATTTCCAATTCGTCATCCGAATTTTTACCGATCTCGATTCGGCCAGGTTCGCCATCAATGTATTGGCAAATCTTTTGGGCGAGTTCTGGATGAGAACGTCCGGCGAAGATGATGGGGCTCGACATGACGACACTTCCTTTCTGCGGTTCGTTTGTGAAGGAACAGCAGGAGCATAGCGCAGACCGATAGATATGTCAATCAGGTATGGGTTTCACCGAGTTCCCAGTTTGGGTCGGCGACGACCGCGCGCCAGGGTGTGAAGTGTTTTTGTTTGGCTTCGCGGTAAGCGGCCGCGGCAATCATCGCGCCATTGTCCATGCAGTATTTGGGTTCTGGCGTAAGGAATATCGCATCAGGAAATTGTTTGGCGACACGCTGTTGGAGCGTCTCGCGTAATTTTTTGTTTGCCGAAACGCCGCCAACCAGCAGAATAGATTTTGGCGTGCAGGTTTCGGCTGCGCGAAGTGTCTTTGCGATCAGAACATCAATAATCGCTTGCTCAAAACTGGCGCAGAAGTCTTGCAAGGTTTTAGGTTCTAGGTGATAGGAACTAGATTTTGCTGTGTGATTTTGCAGCCAGTAGAGCGCGGCGGTTTTGAGTCCAGCAAAAGAAAAATTGAGTGACGGGTCGTCCATCATAGGTCGAGGAAATGCAATCGCAGCAGGGTTGCCATCTTTGGCGGCAAGAGAAATTTTTGGTCCTCCCGGATAATCGAATCCCAGTAATTTCCCTACTTTGTCGAAGCATTCGCCAGCTGCATCATCGCGCGTTTTGCCCATTTTTTCGTACACGCCATCTTCGGGCATGAAGATAATTTCGGTGTGCCCGCCGCTGACCACCAGCGCCAGTGCAGGAAATACAATCGAATTTTTTACTTTTTCCTTCTCACTTTTGACTTCAACGGAATGAATGTGCCCAGCAATGTGATTGGTGGGAATAAGTGGTACATCCCAGAGATACGACAATGTCTTGGCTGCCTCAACACCAACCAGAAGTCCAGTAATCAGTCCCGGACCAGAAGTAACAGCGATGGCATCAGGCTTGTCGTGTCCAGACATCACGGCCTCAATGACTGGAGTGATGGCTTCGGCGTGCAGGCGTCCGGCAATTTCGGGCACGACTCCGCCGTAGACTTTGTGCACGTCAATTTGGCTGGCGGTTTTTTCCGCAAGAATGGTAAGGCCGTCATCGCTGTAATCGAGCAGTGCCACTGATGTGTCATCGCAGGATGATTCAATGCCAAGGATATTCATATCGCAGTTATTGTAGCAGAAAAGTAAAGAAAATCAAGCGGCGCTGTCTGGAAAATAAAAAACGGACATCATCGGATGTCCGCCATTGTTTAGCTGGGCCTGTCATGGTGCACGATCAGCATAGGCTCTTTTTTTTCATTCTCCTCTGGACAGACATATTCAATCCTCGGCGGCAGTCCAAGCATTTTTGCCTGGCTGTCGGGGATTTTTTCGGGAAATGTGCGTATGACTGTCTCGGCCGGGATTTTTTCTGGCGCGGG
>CAYNXQ010000042.1:0-7323 GCA_964401185.1 uncultured Gammaproteobacteria bacterium
ACTGTCTACTCTGGCCGATTGACCACCCATTCTGGAAGGTATGTTGGGGTGGATCAGTCTACCGTTGTCTTGCCCAAGGATAAAGGTGCCTGGTCGCAGGCGTTTGCCAAGAAAAATGGCGTGCCCTACGAGCGGATCATCGCAGTTGGCGATTCGGCAGGTGACGCGACCCTTGGACATCTTGCCGAGCATCGGATCGGGATATCCGATACTCCAGAGGCAGTGGAAAAACTGCATCGCACGAGCGCTTTTGGTATGGTCATACATCTGTCGCAAGAGGATTTTTCTGTAGTCGCGCAGATGATTCTCCGCAAGATCGAAGAGTTGGAAAAGTAATGATCCCGTCAGTCGCAATCGGCTGACTTTTTTTATCCAAATTTTTCTCAGATGTGGATAACTATCACTCCTGAATTTTCAGGAGAAAGTTTTGTGGCTGTAATCAGAGAAAAAACCATTTGTCGCACAACATTTTGCTCGCTATTTGCTTGCATGTTATACTGTTCTCACCTGTCGAAAACCCAACCAATTGTGGTGGGAAAATATTTCAACCACAATATGTAGGAGTATTCGGCGGCAGTCCATACCTTTATTTATTTCACTTTTTTCTATGGGTCCAACCGATGCCGCCTTTCTCCAAGGCACTGCTCCAACGGCTTCTGGCACGGATACGCCTTCTGTTTCTTATCATGAAAATGGCCTCCATATCGAGCGCTGTTTTAGCGTAGAAGGCAAGAGCCCTTTTGACCTGGTGGAGTACGAACGCCGCTCCTCTGTGATCCGCGAACCCGATGGTACGGTAGTCTTTGAGATGAAAGATCTGGAAATTCCCAAACAATGGTCGCAGGTGGCTACCGATATTATCGCCCAGAAATATTTTCGCAAAACAGGAGTGCCGCAGCTCAATCCCGATGGGACAGCAAAGCGCAATGCCGACGGGTCACCCGTGCTTGGGTCCGAGGATAGCGCCAAGCAGACCATTCATCGATTGGCCGGCACCTGGCGCGCCTGGGGAGAAAAGTACGGCTATTTTGCCTCTCCGCGCGATGCTCAGATTTTTTACGAAGAATTGGTGGTGATGCTGCTGCGTCAAATGGCTGCTCCCAATTCTCCACAGTGGTTCAATACTGGGCTCTACTGGGCCTATGGCATCAATGGCGGGGCGCAAGGACATTATTATGTGGATCCCGACACTGGCGCGCTTACTCGAGCAGCCGATTCGTATAGTCACCCTCAGCCACACGCCTGTTTTATTCAGTCAGTCCGGGATGATTTGGTGAACGAAGGCGGAATTATGGATTTGTGGGTACGAGAGGCTCGGCTCTTCAAATACGGCTCGGGTACGGGCACCAATTTTTCTGGTTTGCGAGGAAATGGCGAACCACTCTCGGGTGGCGGCAAGTCGAGCGGCCTGATGAGCTGGCTCAAGATTGGTGATCGAGCTGCTGGCGCCATCAAATCCGGGGGTACTACACGTCGAGCTGCCAAGATGGTGATTTTGGATTTGGATCATCCGGATATCGAGAAGTTTATCAATTGGAAGGTAGAAGAAGAAAAGAAAGTGGCCGCCCTGATTGCTGCTGGATACCCATCGGATTACGAAGGTGAAGCCTATCAGACAGTGTCGGGACAGAATTCCAACAATTCGGTACGCGTGCCCCACAAGTTTATGGATGTTGTCTCTCGTGGTGGATCATGGAATTTGACCTGGAGAACCGATGGCACAGTCTGCAAGACCCTCAAAGCGCGCGATCTCTGGGATCAGATTGCCTTTGCTGCCTGGCGCTGCGCTGACCCTGGCGTCCAGTACGATGGCACGATCAACGAATGGCACACTTGCCCCGAATCTGGCCGCATCAATGGCTCCAATCCGTGCAGTGAGTACATGTTCCTCGACAATACTGCCTGCAATCTGGCTTCGCTCAATCTGGCCCACTTCTTTGATGTAGAGACGCAGACATTCCGCGTCGACGAGTTCCGTCATGCTGTCCGCCTCTGGACCGTTGTCTTGGAAATCAGCGTGCTTATGGCGCAATTCCCCAGCAAGGAAATCGCCCAGATGAGTTATGAATTCCGCACACTGGGACTTGGATATGCCAATATCGGCTCGGTACTTATGACTGCGGGCATTCCCTACGAATCCGAAGAAGCCTATGCCTTTACTGGGTCAGTCACCGCACTTATGACTGGGGAAAGCTATCGCACCAGCGCGGAAATGGCCAAATTTCTTGGGCCCTTCTCTAGATTTGAATTGAACAAGAAAGATATGCTTCGCGTGATGCGCAATCATCGCCGTGCCGCCTTCAATGCGCCCAAAGAAGAATACGAAAAACTGGTGATTACGCCCGTTGCCATCAATCCAGAGTACGCGCCAGCCTATCTGCTTTCGGCTGCTCGCGAGAGTTGGAACGAAGCTGTGGCCTGGGGAGAACAGTTTGGCTATCGCAATGCCCAGACTACGCTCCTTGCTCCGACTGGTACGATTGGACTTCTCATGGATTGCGCGACCACCGGAGTGGAGCCGGATTTTGCTCTAGTCAAATTCAAGAAATTGGCAGGTGGAGGCTATTTCAAGATTGTCAACGAAGCTGTTCCTTCGGCTTTGAAAAATTTGGGATACACTGCCCAAGAAATTCTGGAGATCATGAATTACATGAAGGGAACTGCCGATATCACTTTGGCGCCTTCTATAAACAGCCAGACACTTTCGGTCAAGGGCTTTACTGCCGAGGATTTGAGACGGGTGAACGATGCATTGAAAGCAGCTTTTGATATCAAGTTTGCCTTCAATGTCTGGACGCTCGGCGAAGAGTGCATGAAACGCGCCGGATTCCTGCCCGAAGAATACAACGATCCCAATTTCCACATGCTGCGCGCCATGGGATTCACCGACGAGGAAATCGATTGCGCCAATGATTTTGTCTGCGGCACGATGACGATTGAGGGTGCGCCACATCTGCGTGCGACCGACTACCCAGTATTTGACTGCGCCAACAAATGCGGCAAAAAGGGCGAGCGATTTATCGCCTACATGGGGCATGTGCGCATGATGGCCGCTGCCCAGCCATTTCTTTCGGGGGCGATCTCCAAGACGATCAACATGACCAATGACGTGACAGTCGAAGATGTGAAATATGCCTACGAAGAATCCTGGCGTCTGGGACTCAAAGCCGTCGCCTTGTATCGCGATGGGTGCAAATTGAGTCAGCCGCTCTCGACCAGTTCTGGCAAGAAAAAAGAAGCAAAAAAAGAGGAAGCCAAAGCGCCAGTGGCAACGCTGGAGATAAAAGAAAAAGTTGAAGAGACGATTGCGATCGAAGAACCGGTAGCGAAAGAAATGACTGCGTTGATAGAAAAAGTGGCGTCTTTCACTTCTGCCGAAATCAAGAGTACTCCAGTGATGGAGACGTATAGCCAGGATGGCACAGTCACCGATCGCCGCGTGTATGTACATGGCGAGAAGCGCCGCCTGCCAGCCAAGCGCGCAGGGATCACCGTATCGACCAAGATTGGCAATCAGCAGATTTGGCTGCGCACCGGCGAATATCCAGATGGCAAACTGGCCGAGATCTTTATCGATATGTACAAAGAGGGCGCGGCCTTCCGCAGTATTCTCAATATGTTTGCGATTTCGGTATCCATGGGTCTGCAATACGGCGTGCCGCTCGAGAAATATGTCGAGAATTTCACCTTCACCCGATTTGAACCATCAGGCATGACCACCCACCCCAATGTGAAGATTTGCACCTCGATCATTGACTTTGTCTTCCGCGTGCTCGGAATGGAATATCTGGGTCGGACCGATTTTGTGCAGGTGAAGCCAGTGGGAATTCAAAAGAATCGATTCGAAAATATTGCTCGGCTCTCGGACTCGACCACGGTGCAGGAACGATTGGATCTCACGGCCGAAACAGTGGTAGAAGTTGAAGAGGTAGAATATCAAACTTCACTGCCACACCTGGACAATGGCGAGATGGATGCCATGGACAAGGCGCTTGGGAATATGGATGGCGATGCGCCAGCCTGCCCCACCTGCGGCCACATCACAGTACGCAATGGCGCCTGCTACAAATGCCTCAATTGCGGTGATAGTCTGGGATGCAGTTAGTATCAGCAGCTTAAGCACGGTAGGCAGATAAAGCAGAGAAAGCAAGACCCCGCTGTGAAAGGCGGGGTTTGTAAAAAAAATGAGGTTCGGTGAGAACCTCCTTTGAGAGCTTTGGACGTGTGGCTGAACCTATGGACAAATTCCGATATCCCATTTATCCCATTCGTAGGTCTCTTGACCATCTTCTCCTTGGGCCTTGCGTACGAATTCTTTGTACTTCTCAGATTCGCCCAATGTGTAGTAGATGTACTTCTTACCTCGAGTATTCTTTCCCTTCTGTTGAACAGTCGGACATCCAGTGAGAACACGGACCATCTGGTCAATTACCCAACACTTATGATGTTCACCGTCGATTCCGCCGTATTCCAGAGCAAGCTCAAGCGCCTTCTCGATTTTGGCTTGGAGTTCTTCGGTCTCTTTTTCGGAATTGTTCTCGGTCATTGGTTTTACCTCCTTCTTTCCAGACCGCGAGATCGCGAGCTGGGTTCTTGGCCTAGGGCGCAGGAACGAATTACTGTATCATAGGATTGAGTATTTGTCAAGACTATGAAAATCTACACCAAAACAGGGGATGGTGGAGAAACGGGAATTTTGGGTGGGAAACGAATAAAAAAGTCTTCCGCCATCGTCGAAGCGATTGGTGAAGTGGATGAGTTGAATGCCAGCGTTGGAGTACTTATTTCACTTCTCGATCAAGATTTTTCTTCGGCGAAGGATCAACTGACCATGATCCAGCACGAATTGTTTGTGGTCGGCGCCAATTTGGCGGCAGTCCAGGTGGCTGATCGCCTGGACAATGTACCGGTGCTTTTGGAATCCTCCGTCATTCAACTTGAATATTGGATCGATGCCATGCAGGCAGAACTCGCGCTATTGCGCCAATTTATTTTGCCTGGCGGAAGCGTTGCTGGAGCGCAAGCTTTTTTCACCCGGGCAGTGTGTCGGCGAGCCGAACGTTGTGTCGTTTGTCTCCTTGAATCTTTTTCCATGAATCCGACGTTGCTGCAGTATCTCAATCGTTTGAGCGATTATCTGTTCGTCTTGGCGCGATTTTTCAATCAAAAATCAGGCATGCTTGATGTACCGTGGGAGAAGTAGTTGAAGTTCACTCGAGTGCGTGTTATAGTGTGGCCAGAATGCCGCGGTGGCGGAATTGGTAGACGCAGGGGACTTAAAATCCCCCGACTTCGGTCTTGTGGGTTCGATTCCCACCCGCGGCACAAAAATATCCTGGAAGAGCCAGGATATTTGTTTTTTCTAGGTGTCATTGAAAGATCATTTTCCCTCCGCCATTTGTCGGCCGAAACGATAGTACATCAGTTTGATGGCTTCCATTGTCGCAAAGAAAAGCGCGGTGACTCCAAGCGAGAGGAGAATATAGGCAGGATTCGGCAAAACAAAGTGGAAGAAAGTTTGACCAACCAGGGTAAGTGGAAGAAGAATCGTGACCAATCCAGCGAGCACTGACAGACCAGTGAGAATGGCCGATGGGTGTCGTGCTTTGAAAAAAGGCAGATGCGTGCGCACCGAGAAAACAAACACCAGTTCGGAAAGGACGCTATACATAAACCAATTGGTCTGCAGGATGCCAGGGTCAGAGTGGAAGAAAAGTCCGAAAAAAATAAAATCAAAGACGATGCTGGGCAATCCAGTAATGGTGCCAAACAGAGCGATGTCACGAATATTGTAGGATTTTGGTTTGCGGATATCTTCGGGGTCGACCGTGTCGGTGGCAATTGCGATCATGGGCAGATCGGTGAGCAGGTTGATGAGCAGGATCTGGATCGGCAGCATGGGGAGATAGGGGATAAGGAATGTGGCTGCGACGAGGGCGTAGAAATTGCCCAGATTCGAGGCGATGGTCGTTCGGATATATTTGATCATATTGGCAAAGACCTGTCGGCCTTCTTCGATCCCATCCACCACCACGCGCAAACTTTTTTTGAGCAGAATAATATCGGAGGCTTCGCGAGCAATGTCCGATGCTTCGGCCACCACCAGTCCGACATGGGCAATCTTCAGCGCTGGCGCGTCATTCACTCCTTCACCAAGGAATCCCACCGTATGATGTTCCTGTAGCATCTGAATGATGTGATATTTTTGCTCGGGCGAGACTCGGGCAAAGACGTGACAGGCCTCGGCGCGCGCATGGCGTTCGGCCGTGGGCATGGCTTCCAGAGCATCTCCCGTGAGCACGTCGGCTGGACCGCTGATCAAACCCACTCGGCTGGCGATTGCTCCAGCCACTTCTGGGCTGTCGCCGGTAATAATTTTGATCTGCACGCCGAGCCGTTCGGCCTTGGCAATCGTATCTTTGGCAGTCGACTTGAGTGGGTCGGCGAACGAGATAAGACCAAGATATTCCAGATCATGCTCGGCGGTAGCCAGATCTTCGGGTACAGTTTTGATTACTTTTTTTGCTACAGCCAGCACGCGGTTGCCTAGCGCACCTTCGGCGCGGAGCCAGGATCGAATATCATTGTGTTGATGCTTGGTCAGTCGGGTTGAAAGTCTGGCAATTTCTTCGGGCGCGCCACGAACAATTAGGGTTTTTGATTTCCCGATTTGGAGAAGTGCAGTCTGCCGTCGGCGTTTGGGCGAAAAGGGGATGCTCCCCAGCAATTGGTGCGCCATCTGACTGGCAATATGACGTACTCCAAGTTTTTTTGCCAGAGCTTGGTCAAAGGAATTTTTGCTTGATTGTCCGGTTGTCAGTTCTTCTCCACCTGCGAGCATCGCGCCCTCCAAAATATCTTGTTCGGATTCGTGATCCAGTGCATAGACCGAGGCCACGGTCATAACATTCTCCGTAATCGTGCCGGTTTTGTCGGTGCACAGGATATCAATGCCACCCAAATCTTCGATGGCCGATAGACGCTTGACCACCACATGGTGTCGCGCCAAGATCAGAGCCCCGCGAGAAAGCGAGAATGTAGTAACGACCGGCAGGGCTTCAGGGACGACACTCACGGCAAGCGCAATCGAGAATATAAGGAGATCGAGGATATTGATGCCGGTGCCTTTGACCAGGATGTTGGTGACAAAGACAAAGAGAAGAGTTAGGAGGATAAGCCACAAGAGAAATCGACTGAGGCGGGCAATCCCAAGTTCGAAACCGCTCTTGCGCTTGGTGGCGACCGTTAGTTTTTGGACATCGCCAATGACCGTGTTTGTCCCAATTGCGATCACGATGCCAAGGCCGCTTCCTTCGACCACGA
>CAYNXQ010000043.1:0-7290 GCA_964401185.1 uncultured Gammaproteobacteria bacterium
CACCATCACCTCTGGTCGCTCGTACACTTCGTTTCTTGCCTGCGGCGGCACAGACTCAAAGTCTTCTGGAGTCTCGAGACGCGGAGTAACTACTGGTGTTGCTGTCCGCTCCTTGGGAGCCACTTTCTGAAGTATTTTTGCTTCTTCCACCGCCGGAACACTCCCCGCTTCAATCGCCTTTTCTCGCAGTTGTTCTCGATCCATCGTCAAACTGTCGACCCAATCGCGGAGCCCCGCCTCATCCCAAATCTTATCTTGAAGACCGGCCGGTGAAACCAAAATACTTCTATTCTTTTGTAGCAGAGAAACTTTCTCTTGCAATTGCTGGTACATTTCCCGCAACCGTTTCCGCGCCTCTCGTCTCCCCTCCACATCTGGATTGTCACGGTTCGCCGCTTTCTCCAGTCGTTCCTTGAACCGATGGAGCATGTCCACATTGTCAGTCGTCAATTCCTCAAGCCGAGGAATAAGAGCCAATTCCCATTCTGGCTGCCCTCCCGGAGTAATTTCTGGGTTATTTTCGGGGGGTACAGAAACTTCTCCCGGCCTGGCAGGAGGAAGCACTATCTCCTTGGGAGAAGATTCCTTTTTCTGTTTCTTGGGCAAGAATGTTTTCAATTTTCCCACGACTGCTTTTGCTTTGTTTTTGACACCAGGCTTTTCTTTCGCCTGGAGGTTTCTTTTGATTTCGGCGTCTGCTGCATCTACCCAGTCACGCAACCCCGCTGTATCCCACATAGGATCATCAGGGGAAAATTTTCTTTCACCGAATAATTGGATAATCTTCCGAGACAATTGATTGCGCAATACGCCCAAGGCATACTTGGCTGGTCCGCGCACATCCGGATTTGAACTCTGTGCAGCCTTTTCCAGATCTGCCCGCAATTGCGCTAGATCCACTTGGCGATTTTTGGCAGTAAACGGATGCCCACTGAACAATTGATCAATCAATTGGGCTTCTTCCCTTTCTTCACGTTCAGGTACTTTTGGATCGAAGACGAATTCCTTCTTGTGGGTTGGTCGATATGGTACGCGTGGCTGTGATACAGACACATCTTTCGATCCAGCTGGTTGATCTTCTAGACTCAGCTCTTTGGGCCGCACCTTTTCTCCTTCTGATACTTTCTCCGAGGGCTCCTCGCCGGACACTTCCAGTCCTACCACCGGCATGTTGGCGAGAAGCATATCCAACTTTGGTCCAAATCTTTTCCGGGCACGCGCACGGACATTTTCCAATATTTCTTCTGATTCAGCCAGTTCTTGCTCAAGTTCATCGACTACTTTTTGATCTTCCGGATTTTCTACTGTCTGCATGGCGCGACTGAGCACGGCTTTGATATTTTCTATTTCTGTATCCAATCGCCGGAATTCGGCCACCAGGACCTGTGCCTTTTTTTCTACCACTGCTTCGTCCAAAATTTCTTCGGGGGAAACTTCGGCAAATTCTTCCTCGCTGGCACCTTCTTGATGTGAAATATCAGAACGAATCGCAAGCACTTCTGCCGATGGTGTAGTCTCGGATCCTGGAATTGGCGGTGGTGTTGACCGGCGACTTGGCATATCGGCTACAAAGAAATAATACGCTGCAAAATTGTCTTTCGCTTTTGCTTGTCCATCAGCTGTTGTGCGCGATTGTGCAACACAAACATGCGCCGACGTAGAGATTCCAGCTCGCGAGAGATCTCCTGATACTCTTCCAATTGTTTTTTTAGCGCAGCCATCTCTTGGGCTGACAGTTTTCTCTTCATACGAGAATTAGTATACTATAGAAAAGCCATTCTCGGGAGACCAAGCGACGCCAAGGGCGCCGACTGGTTATCAACAGCGGAGGAACCCATACCCTTGACAGAACCATCCCCCTTCGGTATACTGGGGTCATAACGGCCTCGAAGCCGTTTTTAGATAGAAAAATTATGAACAAGCTTCAAGCCTACCTTCGGGAGTCAATTGCAGAAATGAAAAAAGTCGTCTGGCCAACGCGCGCTCAGGCAATCAATTATACGGTACTGGTGGTCGCGCTCAGCCTTGGGATTGCCCTGTTTTTTGGCTTTCTCGACTATATTTTTAGTCTTGGACTCGAACAGTTGATCAAATAATTATGGCCAAGCAAACCCTCAACCTCGGACGGCGCTGGTATGTGCTCCACACCTACAGCGGCTACGAGGAAAACGTGAAACGCAATCTGGAACAGCGCATCGATTCTTTTGACATGCGCGACAAAATTTTCCAGGTGCTCGTGCCCAAAGAAAAGAAAATCAAGATCAAGGGCGGCAAGCGCGTCACTGTGGAAGAAAAAATCTTTCCTGGCTATGTGCTGGTCGAGATGATCGTGACCGATGATTCCTGGTACGTGGTGCGCAATACACCCAACGTCACTGGATTCGTGGGTTCGGGTACTACCCCAACTCCGGTGGACAACAAAGAAGTGGAGGATCTGCAGCGCCGCATGGGTGTCGACGAACCAGTGCACAAAATTGATATTCAAGTGGATGAACCAGTACGCATCATCGATGGACCGTTCAAGAATTTCGAAGGAAAAGTGAGCGCCGTCGACGAAAGCCGCGGCAAGATCAAGGTATTGGTCTCGATGTTTGGCCGCGAAACTCCGGTAGAATTGGACGCATTGCAAGTCAAAAAGATCTAAATATAATGTGATTTGAGCAACCAAAGATGTTCACCAGGCAGAAAGGCTTCTACTTTTTCCTCATGTACATCTCACGTTGCTCAAACATATAAGATTACTGTATGGCCAAAAAACTTGTTACCCAAGTCAAATTACAAATCCAAGGCGGCGCCGCCAATCCCGCGCCTCCAGTTGGTCCAGCTTTGGGCCAGCATGGGCTGAACATCCAGGACTTCTGCAAGAAGTTCAACGAAGCTACTCAGGATCGCCGCGGTGAAACAGTGCCAGTGATCATCAATGTCTACGAAGATCGATCGTTCACATTCATCACCAAAGTTGCTCCTGCCAGTACGCTCATTGCCAAGGCTGCAGGCATTGCCAAAGGCGCCGGCAATCCGCTAAAGGACAAGGTGGGCAAGATCACCAAAAAGCAATTGAAAGAAATTGCCGAAAAGAAACTGGTTGATCTGAATACCAAAGATGTCGAAGCTGCCATGAAGACCATTGCTGGCACTGCCAGACAAATGGGCGTCGTAATCGAAGGCTAACAGACACCAAAAACAAAAAATCTCCCAATGAAGGGGGATTTTTTGTTTGCCATACAACAGTGAGTATACTACACTATGAGGAGTTGAAACAATTATTTTACGTCAAGTCATATGCATGCTCAATTTTTCGGTGTTTTCCCCGTGATGAAATCGTACGTACGCAATCACCTCAAGGAGTTCAAGGTGACCATCGCCTCCGACGAACTGTCGGAGAAAAATATGGATAAGCTGGATCCTCAGACCGAGATCCTTGGTGTCTTTGTGGCGTCCAAAGTGGACAAAACTGTTTTTGACACGCTCCCCCATCTGAAACTGATTGTCACCATGTCGACGGGTTTTGATCATATTGATCTGGCAGAAGCAAAAAAAAGAAACATCCCGGTGTGCAATGTGCCAACCTATGGCGAGAATACCGTGGCCGAGCATACCATGTCGCTTCTCTTGGCGCTGTCGCGCAAATTGTTCCCTTCGGTGAAGCGGGTAAAAGAAGGCGTGTTCAATTATGAAGGTCTGCGCGGCTTTGATCTGAAAGGCAAAACGCTGGGCGTGATTGGCACAGGGCACATTGGCGCGCATGTGATTCGCATGGCAAAAGGTTTTGAAATGAATATCATTGCCTTTGATGCGTTCCCCAACAAAGAACTGGAGAAAACTCTTGGCTTCACCTACAAACCACTCGACACGCTTCTGGCCGAATCCGATGTGGTGACGCTCCATCTGCCGCTGTTCAAAGACACCGAGCATATTATCAACAAACAAAATATTACCAAGCTCAAAAAGAGCGCCTACATTATCAACACCGCTCGCGGACCACTGATCGAAACCGAAGCTTTGACTTGGGCGCTAGAAACAGGCCATATTGCTGGCGCAGGGCTCGATGTCTTGGAAGACGAAAACTTTGTCCAGAATCCAGAAAAACTTCTGACCAGCGACCCGAAAGCCGAGGACATCAAAATCAGCCTGATGAACAATCTCTTGATCGATCATCCCAATGTGATTATCACTCCCCACAATGCTTTCAATAGTATGGAAGCGCTGGAACGCATCATGGATGTGACGATTGAAAATGTAAAAAAATTCGCTGCGGGCGAAACCCAAAACGACGTGACGGCTCCGAAGAAGAAATAATCCTTCGATGCCACTCAGGATAAAACCCTTCGAATTTGCTCTCTTCGAGCCTGAGCCTCAGAGTCGAAGGCAGGGTAAATAAAAAAGCTCAACCATTTCCGATTGAGCATCGTTTCTTACCGTCCGATTTTGATAAAGCCAAGTTCACTCATCACATACGCCTGCATGAATGGCCAGGTGATGGTCGCGTCGGCATGCACCTCGGCGAGCATCCCTTTCAAATTGAACTTCCTCCAGCTTCCACCTTCGTTGTAGGTACAGCCGCTCAAATTGCCAAACCACAATGGCGTCGGGTCAGTCCGGCAGCCATAGAAGAACTGACTCGGCGGCAGATCCAACCCCAGACGCGCATTGGCAATCTCGATCAAGGGCGCCACATTTTGGGTATTGTTGCGTGGTACGCCGCCGCCGATCGAGAAGATCCCCATGCGCTTGGCGCTTGTGGCCATATCAAAGAGCACTTGGGTATCACGCTCCATATCCATCACAATCTTTGGCCGACCATGGGCTTCCCGTTTCTTGTTGATCACGAACAGATCATTGCCAATCTCGGAGTCAATGAATGCGGGCACAGCGATCGGCACAAAATGATCGTGGGCTGACTTCAAGATAGCTCGTGCGTCCGGATAATGCCTGGCCAAATACTTGCCAATCTCCGAATGCAATTCGTGCGAACCCATCGGCCGGTGCCCATCGATTTTGTCGCAGACCGCCGAGAATACTGCTTCGATGCTGTCGAAGTTTTCTTCTGGCTCCAGCGTATCGGTCACGCGATTGAGGCTCTGGTCGGCCAGGGTTTGGTCGTCGAACTTGGGATCGTATTTGTAGTGCGAACAGCCAATCCCCTCCACCAGTCCATGCGCCATCAGCGCCCCAGTCGACGAGATATGGTGAACAATCCCGTAGTCGATCAAGTCGCAAATCAAGAGCCCCATCTTGGCCACTGTCATAGCACCAGACAGTGTGAGGAATCTGGTACACTCGGTATCCTGTGCTTGGGAAAGGAGTGTACGGGCACCGAAAGTGACTTCACGCCCAACGCCGCCGCAGGCATGCCACATATCCAGGAGGTAGTGCAGAGGAATTGGTCTGTGCTCCAGCCTTTCCTGAAAAATGCAGTAGAGAATCGGGATGATCACTGACGGTTCGGAGAAAACCACGTTGGGGAAATACCCATCGCGTGTCTGTCCGGGCCGAGCCATCCCAAAGGGATTGATGAAGATCACCGGGCCAGCCTTGGCAAAAAGCTTGTCGGCATCTTTTTCTGCATACGCCCCGACCATGAGCACCCCGCCGCCGCCGCGCGGACCGCCAAACCATGGCGACCGAATGTACTCGGCCACGGTCATCACATCCTTGAACCAACCAGTAAAACAAAACGATCGGAGCAATCGGCACACCTGGCTGTCTGCTCTACCATCGTAGAGGATGATCGGCTTGCGTTCGGCCTGCGCCCACGCGCACAGCTCAATCGCCACTTCTCCGAGCATGCGCGCGCCAAATGAGCATCGGCTCATCCCCTGCACAATATCGCCGATCGTGCGGCACTTGGACAAATCCAAGGGCTCGAGCTTCTGCATGGTATCGCGAACATTGGATGTGTTCATGACTTCCTCCTCTGTCGTTTGTAAACAACAATCCCGACGTTCGGTCGGGACTCCGACCTGTGCGTCGGAGCTGCGGCCAACTATAGCAAAAACGAGGGCGAGTGTCAATAAAGACGACCCCACCCTCGTGTGAGAAGATTTCTAAAAATTATGGATAGATTTGTTCGATCTCGACGCCGGTGTAGTAGTATTTGAGGAGATCAATCCACGAGGCATTGTCCTCAACTGCCCGAATAGAGGCATCACGCGCGCTCATGCCGACACCATGGCCATTCTTTCTACGATGATCCCGCTTGTCGTAGGTTGCTTTCACCGACACGAGCCAAGGCTTGGGAGCGCCGCCCCAGACTTCGGTCCACGATCGCGTGCGGCCGTCAGAATTGCCAAAGTACGGCGTAATCACAATATCGTGATTGTAGGTCACCATAAATCCGCGGGTAGCAACCGCGGCCGCCACCACGTGGGGCATAAGGACTTCGCTTTCGTAGCCCAAATAGAGCTGGTCGCCCGTATTGGCTACCACATCAAAATTGCGTTTGTCTTGCTTGTCGGTCAGAGCAGTAAAGTAGGCATAGGTGCGCGCAGCAGTGAGAATCGCCTTGATATATTCGATCGGCGCAATGTCGGAAGTCTCGCCAATACCGGCAATATAATCTTCGAGTGGCAAATCATTGATCACGTACATGGTCGCACCATCTTGGGCCAGACGATACTCCATGGCGCCACGATAGAGATTGAAGTCATCATGCGCTTTCCAGGTAATGTAGCGCTCCATATTGAGCAAGTTGAAGACGGCGTGTGGATTGGTGGCTGGAGACAAACGGATATAATTCGGGGTAGAAAATTGGAGATCCCCGCCACGAAAACTGTACTGACCATTGGCATAATTCAGTACCGCAAAACCTCCTTGCGGCAGGGTTCCCACTTTGGTCGTGCCGTCATAGACATCGTAAGCATCATCCATGGATCGGAATTGGACATAGCTTGCTGGTTTCCAGATACCCACCCGAATCCGGGGCTCTTCGGACAATCGCGGGGTCGTAGAAATTGCCCCCGATGGCTGATTGGACAGAGTTCCATTGCCCTCGCCAACAATGTCGGGAGCATCTTCGGTAACAGTCACCGGAATCGTAATGGCGGGATCATCAATTTCGGTATCTCCAACCTTCAGATGAAACTCGGCAGTATAGGTGCCTTGTTTTGGCGGAGCACGGAATCGAATGGTTTCTCGAACAATACCGCCGGACGGGATATCATCTCCTTTACTTACCACTACCTGCGAACTCTGCCAGCTGGGATCTACATAGGGTGTTGGGGCGCCAGCGGTAGCGAGTGTTAACCCCTGAGCTGGCACGATGCGATACCCTTTCCAATCCCCTTTTCC
>CAYNXQ010000044.1:0-7289 GCA_964401185.1 uncultured Gammaproteobacteria bacterium
CGGCCAGAGTAGACAGTATCCACTTTGTGCGATACGCCATGATGATGAAGCACCGCCTCGATCGCCTGCGCCTTGCCATAGGAAATAATGGCGAATGGGATCCCCCTCGCTTGCAGCGCATGCAAGAAATCGATCACACCTGGACGCAACGCAAGCGTACTCATGGCCCGGACAAGCGTTTCTGGCGTGAGCCCAGCCCGGAAGTACATCTCGACTGACTCTATATACCACTGATGCTCTTCTTCTGGCGTAATCGTGCCATTCGTAAACTTGGACATATACCTGGCACGAAGGGCATCAGCCTCTGCGCGCAATTCTCCAGTGAAAAGAACTTGTTCAAGGACACTCCACTGTGACCCATACCGCTGGGGTGTGAGCGTCCCATCGAAATCAGCGACTACCACGACTTTGGGTGCTTTTTTCACGCGCTATCCTCCTCCCGAACATTCGGGATTTTTTCTATCACCATGATCGATGACCATTGGACTGTAGCATAAACCGAGGGGTAATACAAGGCTTGAAGACTTGAAGTAGGCGACGTACAATAGGAGCACCTATGCCCGAAGATATCGACAATTTTTTTGCCGAAGAAGAACCACGACTGATTGCCCCCGAGGCCGAAGCACCAGAAGAAGAGATTGTGGATTGGAGTTTGCGCCCAGAGACGCTGACCGATTTTGTCGGCCAAGACCAAATCAAGGAGCCACTGAATATCTCGATCACCGCCGCCAAACAGCGCAATGAGCCGCTCGAGCATGTGCTCCTCTATGGCAATCCAGGGCTTGGCAAGACCACTCTGGCCCACATTATTGCCCACGACATGGGAGTGCAGGTAAAAAACACGGCTGGCCCAGCGCTGGAACGAGTGGGAGATCTGGCTGCGATTCTATCCAACCTGGCGGCTGGCGATGTCCTTTTTATAGATGAAATCCACCGCATGAACAAGACGATCGAAGAAGTGCTATACAGCGCCATGGAAGACTATGCACTGGATATTATCGTAGGCAAAGGTCCAGCTGCCCGAACCCTGCGCATGCCGATTGAACGATTTACCTTGATTGGCGCCACCACCAAGCTCAATTTGCTCTCGGGGCCACTGCGCGACCGGTTTGGCCATATCTTTCATCTCAATTTCTACGCCGATACTGATATCGAAAAGATTGTTGCGCGCAATGCGACTCTGCTCTCGATGCAAATCGACCCGGCAGCCATTGCCCAAATCGCCACCCGCGCGCGCCGTACCCCACGCGTGGCCAATCGCCTGCTCAAGCGCGTACGCGATTATGCCGATGTCCGGCACAATGGTATAATTACTGGTGATATTGCTACGCAAGCGCTAGGCCTTCTCAACATCGACCGACTAGGGCTCGATGATGTGGATCGCAAAATTCTAGCGACAATCCAGGAAAAATTCCAGGGCGGACCAGTTGGGCTTTCGACCCTGGCAGCAGCTGTGGCCGAAGAAATGGAAACGATCGAGACGATTTACGAACCATATCTCCTGCAAATCGGCATGATCGAACGCACCCCACGCGGCCGCAAAACCACAACACTCGCAAGCAAACACCTCGGCAATTCTCTATGATTGGCATCCCACTTTATATCGTTCTGATTCTCTACGGCCTCTTCTTGGTTATCTTTTCTTTTTTCATGATCATCAATGCGCTCCATCTGCTCCATACCGGATCCCTAACTACACCGAGCCTAACCATGACGATTGTGGTCTGCACCCTTACGGTTCTTGTGATCATTACCACTTTTCAACTGCTCGTGGGTACCAACTGGCAGGCACCTCTGTTCTCTGGATCATTCTTGCCCGCAAGCAACGGATTCTGAATTCCATACTATGCACTTGTCTGCATTTATTGGCATCAAGCCAGAAGAAAAAATTGTCCACGTGCTTCGCCGCGATCCGGTGACTTTTTTGCCAAAGATACTCCTCACCTTGATGCTTCTTATTGTGCCGATTGCCCTAAGCGATGTGGTCGCCAATGTTTATCCAACGCTCTACAGTAATACCGTACTCTACCCGATCATCATGCTTGCCTTGAGCGCCTACCTGCTTTCGATTCTGCTTTTTTTCTACACTGCGTTTATCATCTTTTATCTGGATGTTTCGATTATCACGACGGATCGGATTATCGACGTCGAGCAGCTGGGGCTCTTTGCCCGTCGAGTGGCGGAATTTGATCTCTTTCGCATTCAGGATGTCACAGCTGACGTCGAAGGATTCATGCCCACGCTCTTCAACTACGGAACTCTGGAAATCAAGACTGCCTCGGTCAACATGAATCTGATTTTCCACAACATTGCTCATCCCAACCGTATTCGAGAAGAATTGATCCAGCTGGCGCACGCCGATCGCGCCAATCGCAATATTCAAGCAGAATAAAGTATGGATCCGATTGCCTGGTTTCTTGCGCTCCCCATCACTACCCAAATCCTCCTAGGCTACGGCGTGGCGATCAATCTCGTCACCTTTCTTTTTTTTGGCTTCGACAAAATGCGAGCGACCAGTGGCGGCAGCCTCCGCCGGGTTCCCGAGAAGACACTATGGATCCTATCGCTAGTAGGCGGGTCGCTTGGTGCGCTTCTCGCCATGAATCTATTTCGGCACAAGACCAAAAAATTATCTTTTCAGGCGGTACTGGCCTTGATCCTCGCACTCCAGGTCATTCTCGTTTTTTATCTTCTTAACCAAACAACACCAGCAACACCATCGTTTTAGCTTCCAAAAAAGAAAACCCGTCCTTACCTTGGACGGGATTTTTTTATTTGCAGGTATAGAGCTCCGGATACTTGGCCAAGAGATACTTACCCAAAAACATCTGCTCATGGATTTCCGCAATTTCCAGCTGCTTGTGCCAGGCATCGATCGCTGATTCTCGCACCAGACAATCTGGAAACTGACGGTAGACCCAGGCAAGTGCTACGACCTCCACCCACAATTCCTTGACCATCTTTTGATCCAAGAAACAAGCCAAGCAGGCATGGGAAGCGAATTCGAGTTCATCCAAGTTCCCACGAGTCACATAGTCTTCGAGTAACGCCCGCAGTTTGGCGTCACTGCTGGTCTCGAGCGGAAACCCAGCTTCCAGCGCTTCGAATTGGACAATCGCTTTGTCGGCATCCCCTGCGCTCATGCGATACCCCAGCCAGGGTGATTGGGCTGCAGACATCATCGCCAAAAGAAGAATCTCCTTGATCATGGCGCCACCTCCGTACAGGTAAAAATGTCTCGTGGAAAGCGTGTGCGCAGATAGTGTTCGCCAGTGAAAAGGAGAACATATTTCTCATCGGTTTTTGATAAGAGCGCCCAATTCTCCCAAAGCCAGGTTTCGCGCCCCACACAATCACGATAGGCGATGAACACCCGAGCCACAACCAGGATTCCACCCCAAAAATTGTACAGCAGTGTCTCTTCTGGAAGAAACTGCTTGTAGCCCGAGCTCAAAACAATGATATCGGATATCGTGCCGTGCGCCAGAACATCTTTGATATGGATAATCTTGCTCTGATCGGCCGGTGACACTCCACGGGCTTCGGCTCTGGTGATAAAATCCTCAAAATAAGCATCTGTGAATGGCTCTGGTTCTTTGGTCTCGAGCGACGCATGCGCACAGGCCGCCGGGATGAGGAGAATGAATAAGCCTAATTTGCAAAAGAACATCTTAACCACCTCCGCCTCAATCCATTGAACCATAGCGAGAGAATTGGGTCAAAAAACCCACCCTGATTTTTTCCTAGGGTGGGTTGGCTATTAGAGAGTCATTACCGTTCCTTGCTTGCATTGATACGTAGCGCCCGGGTGTGACATGATCCAGAAGAGAGAAGCATAGGCGACAAACCGCTGTCTGTTGTCGAGACCTGCCAAGAGGTCCAGTAAATACTTCCCTCTTTCTTCACAATTGTGGTGGCGAAGCAGTATCGCAGCCATACCGGCTGTTCCACCCCAGAAGAAACGCAGCAGCTTCTCCCGAATCGGAATTCTACTATGCAGCGGCGCTTCTGGGGGAGCCGTTGACCGAAAATCGCCCACATCATCGCTGTGGTCGGTCAAAATTTCTTTGGAAATTTCCACCAGAAGATCCGCGTCAGCGACGTCGATTGCCCCAAACACTTGTCGGATCGACGTCTGGTCGGCTTGGCTGGCCTTATGCGTCTTGCGCACGATAGCATCCACGAATGCCCCGAGCTGCTCTGTGCTCGGTTTGTCAACATCCAGCGCTTCGGGCCAACTCTCTTGTTCCTCACTATGAGGAACAGCTACCGTCTGATCGGGATCTACTTTTTTGGTTTGCGACGCAGGCGACTCTTCGGCCGGTGCCTGGGGAATCTGATTCCTTACCACCGACGGGGTAGTGCACCCGGCAAGAGAAATGACAATAGTCGCGCCAATGACTGATCGAGACAACATGGTTAGCTCCTTGCCTCTTCTTGGAAAGAGGTCCTAAAGATAGCCTACGCGAGTCTCGGAAATACGTCAACAGGCTCAAGTGGATCTTTTGGCCTCGGCCGCGAAGAACTTTTTCATCGGTTCCCAGTAATAGATAGTCCAGCCCTTCTCGATATCAGCAAATTCTCCTGGCGGAATGCCAATCTGGGTAAACTGCAGAGTCGTGCCGCCTTCGGCGTTCTTCTTCAATTGAAAAATCACAGTAGAGAGATGC
The DNA here is from genome assembly GCA_964401185.1 of uncultured Gammaproteobacteria bacterium. GTDB lineage: Bacteria > Patescibacteriota > Patescibacteriia > Magasanikbacterales > UBA922 > JAHFIC01. The sequence goes on from CAYNXQ010000044.1 coordinate 4,671, forward strand.
AGACGAGGCCAGTCGGTTGTTCGCCAGCTCTGGATAATCAATTTGTCTTTGGTTAGGAGCACGTTTTCTCCCAGGAGAGAACCATCGTAGGCAGTGAACGCGCCACCAATCTTCTGGCTCATGGTTGCTTTGGCGCCGGTAAATTTGCTGTGCTTTCGGCTATCCATAAGGGCCTGATAGACTTCCGATGGAGGCACAGAGAAGGTTACTTTTTGACGAAGAATTTTGCTCATAGACAAGTGGAAGATACCCGTAGTATATGAAAAAAAGATATTCCGCACAATGGAGAGATAAAAAAACCCTATCGTGAGATTACCTCGACGACAGGGGTTTGCGTTTCTTGCCACCCACACAACTATAGCCGCCCTTTTCATTCATTTGCCACAGCAAATATATTCTTGCAGCGTCGAACAGTCCAACATCTACCTCGCAATGCCGGTACACGGTATGGGCCAAAAACTTCTCTTCCAATACATCTGCTGTGTACCCCAAGGCATGGCGTGACTCACACGTGGGACGAGCAAGATAATCGTCCGCCAGCGCCAAGAGAACGATCCAAAATTGCCTCTCCGTCTCTTTGATACCCAGATGGGTACAAGTGCCATTGAAGATCAGTTCTTGAATTTCAGTCCGATTCTGATTTCGGATGGCTTGCTTGATACGCTCCATCACCAGACGATCTTGTGGACGAAATCTCAGTTGACGGTGTTCGATTGCCTGAACAATTTCATCGGTATTGCAGGCGGGCAGATTCGTTATCTCGGGCGAGGGAACAGCAGAAGTGGTCGCGCAAGATACGCAAAAGACCAAGAAAAAGAGCGTTTGTTTCATGGTGCCTCCGCGTCGCAATGGACGCAGGGACTCTAGCACAAAAAGAGAAGAATGTAAAGCCTGAGCCGTGGAAAAAATCATTTGCCAGCATATGGCAGACGTGGTTAAATAGATACATATAAAATCAAAACTCTATGATGTCGGATGCCATTCGCGCTTTTGCCAAACAATTTGCCTTTGAGCCGCATGTCGAAGGCGGAAAAATAAAAAAAATGGACCGCGTGATTGTGATTGGCATGGGCGGATCACATCTAGCGGCCGATTTGGCGCTTACCTGGAATCCTGGACTCCCAATACTCGTCTGGAGCGACTACGGCTTGCCCCCACTGCCAGAAAAAGAATTAAAAAAGAGTTTGATCGTCGCCAGTTCGTATTCTGGTAATACCGAAGAAACCATCGCCGGATTTGAAGCAGCCCAAAAAAAGGGTATGCCACTCGCCGTGATTGCCGTTGGGGGCCAGTTGATCGAGATGGCCAAGGCGCGCCACGTGCCCTACATCCAAATCCCTGACACTGGAATCCAGCCGCGCTCGGCCCTGGGTTTTAGTCTGCTTGCGCTATTCGCCCTGATGGGAGAAAGTGATGGCCTCCGCGAAGCCAATGCCCTAGCGCTGACCATCCACCCCGAAGCCTTGGAAGCGGCTGGAAAAGATCTGGCCCAGAAACTGCACGATCGTGTGCCGGTAATCTATGCCTCGACTCGCAACCGCGCCATTGCCTACAACTGGAAGATCAAAATGAATGAAACTGGCAAAATCCCCGCTTTTTTCAATGCACTGCCCGAACTCAACCACAACGAGATGACCGGATTCGATGTCGCCCCTGCATCCAAACATCTGTCCGAATGCTTTTCTTTTCTTTTCCTCACTGATCCGGCCGATCATCCTCGAGTGGCCAAACGCATGAGCATCTTGAAGAATTTGTACGAAGATCGCGGCCTCCCTGTTACCGAACTCCCGCTTGCCGGCACGAGCGAACTGGAAAAAATCTTCTCCTCGCTTCTCTTGGCCGATTGGACGGCGGTTCATATTGCTGAATTGTATGGGCTGGAATCAGAACAAGTCCCCATGGTAGAAGAGTTTAAAAAATTGATGAAATAATCCTTCAACCGTTCGACAAGCTCACGGTTCAGGATAAAAAACCGCCCATCTATATAATGAGCGGGGCTAGACACGCTGCACTCGCCATTTGATCCAGCGGCGGAACTGATAATACGCTCGAATACCCTGGTCGCCAAGCGGCAAGTCCAATTCAAAGGGGTGGATCCAGCGGAAGAATCGGGATAGCAGAAAACGAAAGAAACTATCCACCTTGTTTTCATGATCGAGAAGAAACTCTCGCGCAATCGTATCAAATGCTCGTTTGTGTTGGGCATCGAAATCCTGCGCATTCAGTTGCCCCTTCTCTACGTACCGATCGCCCATCCTGTACAGCGCCTCGAAATGACGATAACGCAAAATCACGAAACACCTCCAACTGCAGTATAACCTACCTACGTTCATATGCAACAATCATCGATCGGCCTTATCGGCCTTGGCGTCATGGGGGCAAATCTGTCGCGCAATATCGCCCGCCACGGCTTTGCCACGGTCGTCTACAATCGCACAACCAAAACCATGGAAGATTTTGTTCACGAGCACGGCAACGACCAGCTAACGGGACAGTCGACCATCGAAGCCTTTGTCCGCTCTCTCTCGCGGCCGCGCAAAATTATTCTAATGGTCTCGGCAGGAGGAGCAGTAGACGCCGTGATCGAAGAATTGAAACCTTTGCTCGAAGCAGGAGATG
>CAYNXQ010000045.1:0-6999 GCA_964401185.1 uncultured Gammaproteobacteria bacterium
AAATTATTTTTTCCGTTGGTCCAAGTACCAAGAACCGCTCTTGGCCGGGTATCACGAGCAGACGACATTTGTTCTTCCCGAGAATCGTCTGCGCGAAATCGAAGCTTTTGTCTCGCGCGGACTGGAAGATTTTAGCATCTCGCGCGTGGCCTCGAAATTGCCGTGGGGCGTGCCTGTGCCCGACGACGCGACGCAGGTGATGTATGTCTGGTTCGATGCTCTGGTCAATTATATTTCCACATTGGGCTGGCCCTTCGACGACACTCAGGGCAGGCCCACTTCGTTTGACCAATTCTGGCCGGGGGTGCAGATTGCTGGCAAAGACAATTTGCGCCAGCAAAGCGCCATGTGGGCTGCCATGCTCCTCTCGGCGCGCCTGCCACTGCCCAAGCAAATTTTTATCCATGGATTTATTACTGCCAACGGACAGAAGATGAGCAAGTCGCTTGGCAATGTGGTCAATCCGATGGATCTGGTAGAAAAATACGGTACAGATGCCGTACGCTATTATCTCTTGGGGGGCATTCCAGCGCACGAAGATGGAGATTATTCGGTAGAAAAGTTCGAAGAATTTTTCGATGGACATCTGGCCAATGGGATTGGCAATCTGGTCTCTCGTGTACTCACCATGCTCGAGAAATATAGTGAAAGCAAAGTGCCGATAGTCGCGCCAGACCCATTTGGGATCGGAAGTTTTTGGCAGGCTTATCACAGAGCTCTGGACCAATATGCATTCCAGGATGCTGTGGCCGAGATCAATCGTCTGGTAAAAAAATGCGACACCATCATTTCCGAACAAAAACCCTGGGCACAGGTGAAATCTGGCCATGACGTCCAGCCGCTCTTGTATCAGCTAGCCGAAGCCGTGCGTCATATCGGGCTCGCGCTCTTGCCCATCATTCCCCAGACAGCAGAGAAAATCCTTGCGGCGCTTGGGATTGATCCTGCGACCGCTTCACTCGAGCACGACACTGCTTGGGGCAAACTCGATTCAGGTGCTATACTCAAAAAAGGAGAACCATTATTTCCCAGGTTATAGAATTTTGGGACATGGCCACTATCGATCTTATTTTGCTTGGCATTATTGCGGTCTTTGCGCTCTTTGGCCTGATTTTGGGTTTTGTCCACACCTTTGGATCGATCGTCGGCATGATTTTGGGCGCGTATCTGGCCAGTCGCTATTACGAACCCATCGCCAATTGGGTGATTTCGGTCACGCATTGGGGCGACAATATTTCGCGGGTGGTGATTTTTATTATCACCTTTGTGGTGATCAATCGCGTGATCGGTTTTGGCTTTTGGCTGCTGGACAAATTGCTTTCGATTGTCACGCGCCTGCCATTTATTAGCTCACTCAATCGCTTTTTGGGGCTGGTGCTCGGCGCGCTGGAAGGAATGATTACGATTGGACTGGCTATTTATTTTATTGATCGGTTTCCACTTTCGGACACGGTGATGAAACAAATTGGTCATTCGACTGTGGCGCCGTATGCCGTGGCACTGGCCTCGGTGCTTCTGCCGCTGTTGCCTGAAGCCTTGCGTCTACTCAAGTCCACGGTGGATACGGTGGAGCGATACGCTCTTGGACATATCAAATAAAAAATCCCTCCGGACCAGGAGGGATTTTTTTGTTATCCGATTATTGCTGTGTGCTACTGGTGTTGCTTGGGGTTGTAGTGGTATTGGCCGAGTCGCGGCAGGCTTTGTAGACATCGGCGGGAGACTTGCGTGACGAGGAGAGCGTTTCTCGGGCAGTTTTTTTGCTCGATTGCATGGCGGTACGCGCAGTTTTCACTGTCTGGCGATAGGCCTCGCGTGCGGCTTTTTTTCCAACGGCATCAGTAGCTGCATGCATCGCAGTTTGGTGCGCGTCGACGGCAGATGCTACTGCAGCTTTGTAGGCGTCATTGGTGGCTTTGATGGCAGCCGTGTAGGCATCAGTCGCCGCTTTCATGCTGCTCAAAAATACTGCACGACAATCTTTGATCGCCTGGAGCATTTTGGCGTGTTCAATCTTTTTTTCCATGCGTTCCGTGGAACTGGCCATATGCTCGGTTGAGCTTGCTGTGTGTTCATCTCGTTCAGTCGAACTGGTCATATGTTCGGTCGAAGTCTCTGTGCGTGCGTGTGGAGGTTTGTTTGGATTTTCTTTTGCACTGGCAACTACTGGGGCAAGTGCACCCATCGCCAGGAAGATACCGATCCCAACTTGGGCAAGGAGCGAAATTCTTTTTTCCATACTTTTTTGATTAAAAATAAAATGGATTAAACAAGTGTTGATGTGCGCATGCCTCGCAGATGATTCCAGATGTGGGCTAGTCTTGGCAAGACGATCACACCTGCAAGCACAACACACGAACCAATAAATGCCAAGAACGCATACCAGGTGCCAATATCCTGGAGCGCCTGGACAAAATCATTCAAAAATTGGAGGCTCGGCTGGAATCCTGTGGTGAGCATATCCAGGAGTACTGCGTACGCGCCAGTGACTACCACGTCTTGCCAGATCTGCCAGCCAGAGAAGACCATCATGGTGGCCGTGAGCGGGAGGAGCAGAAGAATAAGCACGCGGTACTTTTCGCTATAGACTTGTTTCATGATGCGGCGGCGAACCACCGGTCGGATTTTCGGCGGAGGTTCGATCTGGGCAAAGAATTGTTGGAATTGATCCATAGAGGCTGTGGACTTCTATTCTTCTTGTTCAAGGTGGTCCTTCAGTGCTTTTTTGGCGCGATGCAGATGGATTTTTACGGTATTGCGGGGGAGGGATAGGGCCGTACCTAACTCTTCGTAGCTCAAGCCGTCGGCGTAGAATAGCAGGAGAATGGCACGGTACGCTGGCTTGATCCTGGAGAGAGCCGTATTTATGTCGACTTTTGCTTCTATCTGGTAATACGTATCATTCGGGTCAATTGTTTCAGGGGTAGCCTCATTGTCCAAAATTAGGAGCTCACGGCTTCTTTTTTTCTTGCGTAGGAAGTCGTAGACAGTATGGGTAGCAATCGTATAGAGCCAGGGCGAAAAAGTTTTCTGCAGATCAATGTTGTCAAGGTGCTTGTAGAGTTTGAAGAAAATTTCCTGGGTAATATCTTCGGCATCTGGGCGATGAGAGACAAAGCGAGAAACATGGCGAAAGATGGCCTGTTCAAACGTTGCGACAATACGTTCGAAGGCCCGCATGTCGCCTGCTTGGGCGGCGGCAATGATTTGTGGGTCTATCTGTGGAGTGGCCATACTTGTTCGAGTATAAGGGGAAAAAAGTCCGTGGTCAATCATTGACCGAACTGCCCTGATTTTTTATACTAGTCCTATTCAAGATATTCGCATTGGCATATGAGAGAAAAAATTTTGGGGATTGAGCGGCGACACCGTACTCCCGAAGAAAAAATTGATATCCGTCTGGAAGCGCGGCGCGAAACGGCTTTGCTTTGCTTGGCGTTCGAACGCCATCTTTCCAAGAACACCACCGCATCTTTGAATTCATTTGCCAAAGAGCAGGAGATCGCTGACTTGCGAGATATCCCGCCAGGCCTCATGAAACGAATGGAGGAAGTACGAAAAATATATCAGCATCAGGATGAGGAGACTTTTCTTCATTTTCATCTGTTGGAACAAGAACTGTTTACCAAAAGTGAATTGGAATCACCAAAAGAAATCAATACGCCCGAAGAAACTGGCAAGCGGCTCTTTGAACATCTGGCCAAGCGCGAACCCTATGGAGTGATTCATTTTGATCGCAGTGAAGCCTATCTGGTGATGTATTGTACGAAACGCGAAGATTACGAAGCAATTCGTGGACTAGAAAATCCAGAAGAAAGAAGCGGTGGCACCTTCTTTGAATCACGGCAAATCAGCGTAGGCAAGCTCAGCCTGCCGATTGTCCTCTCAGTGATCATAGGCAACAAGCCCGAGAGCGAAGAGCGAAATCGTATTTTCCTTCATGAACGCCAGCATTTTATCAATCACAATCTTCTCAATGTTTTTTCTGTGGATGAAACCCATCGCGGCCAAAAGCCTCTGGGGAAAAAAGAGACGGAGGAATATCTGAATCTGGTCGATGCCCGGCAGAGAATAAAAGACGAAGTGATTGCCTACATCCGCGATCAGTCCGAAGGAACGGCTATTGCAAAAGCGCTTCTGGGCAAACTGTATGCCGAACTCCTTGAGGATATTCCTGGAGAAGAAGAGCGAAAGAACGCGCGCAGCGACGTGGCCGAGATTGGTCATGCGCTCGAGGAGTACAAAGATCTTTTTTTTGGCAGTGATTCCCGGGCGCTTTTGGTCTATCACCTCCTCGATGTGCCATTGTCTCAGATAGCCAAGATGATTGAAATGATCGGCGCGTATTATCAGAAAAAGGGACAAGAGATTCAGGCTGGGTATAGCGCTCCGGATTTTCCGCACGGAGTTATCTTCCCCAAAATATTTCAGGCCGATGCGGCCAAGGCAAATGATGCCTATTTTTCTTATCATCAGATATCCGAAGTCGTGCCGCGATTTGATTTTCTTCTCGAAGCTGACAAATACACAAAGGCACTGAATAGGCTCCGTGACAAGTATCTGAAGGCGCGACAGGAACTCGTGGTTCAGGGTGGATTGGTGCCCGTGTGTACCAATAGTGAGGTGACTTTTCCTCGCACGGGCGAGGTTTTGGAGCTGAATGAAGTGCCAGAGGCGCAGGAATTGTGTGATCGAATACTCCAGACACTCCTCCAGATTGCCGAGGAAGGGTATACGGAGAAAATTTTTCGAGAAAGCAGACGCTACACGCATCCCATTGTGGAGGGACGATTGACTGCTGCTGCAGCCCGCGCTCACGCCGACATTCGCCTGCTCAAGATGACTCGAGAGGGGAATACCTTCCGGATCGAAGTGCAGGCCATGGTCGAACATGGCCGCGAAGATTACGAGGTGCTCCTGATATTCTCTTTGTCTAGGAAAGAAGGGTAAATTGACCCTATGCTCATCGACACCCATTGCCACATCCAATTTCAAGGGTACAAAGACGACCGTGAGGCTGTGATTGCCCGGTGCAAAGAAAGGGGAACCATCTTGAATTTAGTCGGTACACAAAAAGATACCAGCCGATTGGCAGTCGAACTCGCGGAACAACACGACGACATGTACGCCAGTATTGGCACACACCCCAATCATCTTTTCCCCACACACATTGACGAAGAAGAATCACATTTCACCAGTCGCGAAGAAGATTTTGATGAAGCCTATTACGAGAAGCTGGCGCAATCCAAGAAAGTGATTGGAGTGGGGGAGACAGGCCTTGATTTGTTTCATCTGCCGCCGGATGTGCCAGTGGAGACTGTGCTCCAAAAACAGAAAGAAGTCTTTTTGGCGCATTATCAATTTGCCAAGCGTCACGATCTCACCTTGGTGGTGCATTGTCGCGATGCGCACGATCAACTAATTGAACTTATCAAGTCCGTTGGTCCGATTCGCGGGGTGATTCATTGTTATACGTCCAACTGGACTCATGCGAAAGAGTATCTTGATATGGGATTTTGCCTGGGATTCACTGGTGTCATCACCTTTCCGCCGCGCAAAGCCAATCCGCAGGCGCAAGCAGACCTACTCGAAGTCGTTGCCCGAATGCCGCTCGATCGCATTGTCCTTGAAACAGATTCACCCTATCTGGCTCCAGTGCCGCACCGCGGCGAACGCGCCGAGCCCTGGATGGTGGAAGATGTGGCGCGCAAGATTGCCGAGGTTCGGGGCATCTCGACCGAGGAGGTATTTCAGGCGACGGTCGAGAATACGTACAAGCTGTTTCCGGGGATGACAAGGACTGAAGTTTGACTTGTTCAATGACTTCTGTTTAGATAAAGTCAGGAGGAGAAAGAAATGCGATTGAAACAGTCTCTTTTCGTCATGGCTCTCGGTTTGATTGCCGCCTGCAGTAGCGGTGGGGCACGTGAATATGGCTACGGTTGGATAATCATTCAGAACGACACGAAGAGTCGGCCGGTACTCTGTTGGGAAGCACAAGATCTTCAAGGTCTGTATGTGTCTGGTTTGACAGGAGTTCGTTTTACCGTGATCGAAGTGGCCAACTCCAAGTGGGATGAAGCCTATGAGTCGGTCGGGCTCACGCGCACTGAGTGCATGCGTATCCAGAGGCATTTTGAGCCACAAAGTTCTACTCTCCCATGAGTTCTCTATTCCGCGTCATGCACTTGGCGCGGTTTTTTGTGATTTTTTTATTATCTTGACATCACTTCATCGCCGTAGTACACTAGGTGCGCTTATGGTTCTCATTGATCCAAAAGAGCGTCCTTATCTTATCTTTGGGCTAAAAATTGCTTCTGATTTTGGCGCGACTATCGCCGTGCCGGTCATTCTTTTTGTCTTGGTCGGGTCTTGGCTCGATGCTCGGTATGGCTGGGGTTCGCTCGCAACAATCATTGGTTTCTTTCTCTCGGCTCTCCTGTCGGCCATCCTCATCTATCGCAAAACGAAGCGCTACGCCAAAATCTACGAAGAGCTGAACTCTTCGACTGGTGGTGAGTTGGATCGAACCACTGGCGCTCAGAGCAAATCAAAAGAAGTATAGCCTATGTCCGAAATCCACATTCCTACCCTTGCACCCGAAATTCTCTTCCGCCTTGGTCCGGTGGCAGTGACCAATACCATGATCAATGTATGGATTCTCCTGTTTGCTTTTCTTCTTTTCGGTTTATGGTTTTCCAGTCGAGCAGCGTTGCGGCCTGGCCGCGTGCAAAATGCGCTGGAATTTATTTTGGAAACGCTCTTTGGATATTTTGACCAGGTCACCGGCAGCCGCGAGGCCACGATTCGGTTTCTCCCCGTGGTTGGCCCAGTATTCTTCTGCATTCTCTTGTCCAATTGGATGGGACTTTTGCCCGGCACCGGCAGTATTTTGGTGCATGGCGATCCGCTCCTCCGACCGGCCAATACGGATCTCAATTTGACTGTCGCCATGGCGCTCGTCGCGGTGGTCTCATCGCATGTGTTTGCGTTTGCCTC
>CAYNXQ010000046.1:0-6944 GCA_964401185.1 uncultured Gammaproteobacteria bacterium
ATTATCCACCGTTTGTTGAATGGCACGAAGCGGCACTGAAGGAGACATGGGTGCAGTGAAAAACCATCCTGTCGCCAAAGGCATCGCTTATATGTTGTTTTCCATCCTCATCTGGACGGGATGGATGATTGTCAGCCGCTACAGTATCAACACTAAAAGCACCCTGACCGCCTATGATATCGACAACAATATTGCTGCGGATGTAACTGGTAGTTTTATCGTCGTCGGTGATCTCTGCACCGATGGTATCAAAGATGGCGATGAGACCGGAATAGATACTGGCGGATCTTGTCTGAGCGCTGGGAGTTGTACTGCTGATTGGCAGTGTCTGTCCGATCGATGCGATCTGGCTACCGGCACATGTATTGTCGCCCCAATCATTACGGCAGTTAGTCCATGGAGTGGCGCGGGCGGCAATTGGATCACGGTTCAGGGGGAATATTTTGGGACTACTGCTGGGCAAGTTGCCTTTGGCTACGACAAAAACGCCAACGGGACTATTGAAGACTCCGAGTGGGTCCCTGCCAACTTGGCTGCCTGTACAGCTGCGAGCAGCGTCTGGCATGATACGTCGATCATTGTTGAAGTCCCAAAAAGTAGCACGGTGCTTCCTATAGGCTCCAAGAGCGCCATTCGGGTAACACGCGGCGATGCTTCGGGATTTTCTGATACCACAATTGATGCTGTTGGCCCGATCGGCGGCCCTGGTCCAGACGATTCCAAAGATGGTTACTTTACCAAAAACACCACATCACTTCCTGGACTTTGTAGTGTGGCAGTTGCTCCAGGAGAAAAAGTGGCTGCCGGCGCAACGGCCGCTCCACCAGATACCAAATTGATTGCCGCCGGCATTGGATTTGGTTCGTCTGTGGCAGGCAATCAAATTACTTTCGGAGGGATTCAAGGGCCAGTCGATAGCTGGGCCGATACACAGATTTTGACCCGTATCCCAACCAATATGACCCCCGGTGTTCCTGGTGTGGTTGTGCATGTGGGTACCCATAGTAGCAACCCAGTGCCGTTCACGGTGCAGGCAAGTACTGAAAATGTGGTGCCGGTGATTTCGACCATTGATCCACCCCAAAACACTGCCGAGAGTTATGTGACAATCACTGGTCAGCACTTTGGCAGTGCGGTTGGCTTTGTTTATCTTGCGCCTGTTGGCACTACGCGTTGTACTCCTGCCACCCCTGGTTGTGTGTCCGCTGTTACTAGCCTCCCGGATTTCTGCGGTATTACCTGGACTGATACGCAGGTGATTGTGCAGCTGCCTTCTACTGCAACGCTTTCGCCAAATACCTATGCAGTACTTTTGCAAAATGCGGCAGGCCAAAGTACGACTGGCGCCGATACTATTGCAGTGGTCTCGGGTGGGCCTCGACCAAGTATTTGCCTTTTGACCCCGACCAGCGGACCAGCGCCACTGCCAGCGGATCAATTTTTGACACTCAAAGGCGTCAATTTTTCCAACGATCCAACTATTCATTTTTGGACGCGCGGTGCTAGCGCCTCTGATATCGCCACCTGGCTTTCGACCAAAAAGCCAACCGTGAGCTTCTTCGACTCTGGACGAGAACTGCACACTCCAATTCCGGTTTCGGCCGCGGGGTATTCCATGCAAACCGGACCGATCATGGTGACATCCAACGATGGAACACGAAGTAATACTGTTACCTATACCGTTGCTGATTGTCGGGCACCCGGCGCGGCTTCTCCGGGGGCAGGGTACCACTGCTGTACGATTGGTTCCGATGCAGGATTCTGGAAAGCAGGGGATGTGAGTTGTGCTGGAGAAGTCAAAGATGCTGGGTATGTGTGGCGATTTACTACGGGAAAAATCCCCCATGTGCCCCATGTGGTGGAAGGCTGTGATGTGCCAGATTGGTATGGGGCAGGTGGCGTGCCATTTCCGTCACCGACTCCGTGGCAACAATGGCCAAAAGGAAGTGCCACTTGTCTCAATGCAACGATTGCCGCTCGGTTTGATATGGATATGGATGCAAGTAGTCTTGGGACTGATCATGTTCGAGTATATGCCTGTGGCAATGGCACGAGTGCAGATTGTACCGGAACTCCGCTTGCGATCACGCCAAGTTACGATGCCAAGGTACTCACGGTTCGATCGGTGCCGCCCTCCGAGGGGTTGCTGCCACTTACCTGGTATCGCGTGATGATTTTGGTTGGAGCACAGTCAACCGAAATCGTTCATGAATTGGATGCGGATGTCGTGAAACATGAAGCGCTCCAGCCAACACGATCCTGTGGAAAAACACCAGATGGCAAGGACACTGCATACTGTTTTGATTTCAAAACCGCTGACACTGGCACAGCTTGTACGCTTTCAGCAGCCGGCCTGCAGCCGCCTTCGTATCTAGTCAATACCTTGGGACCACTTTTGGATCCAGCCGATGGCCGGAGTCCATTCTATTATCTTCTTTGGGGGCGCGGCAGTCAGGAATGCACCATACTCAATGTCGATGGATTTGGCTGGGGTTGGAGTACATCCAATGCGACCAAAGCGACCGCGGTCAATGCGCCTGGCGATGGGCATACCGATACGCGTGGGACTGGTACGGCGCTTGCACCGACTGCGCCAGGCATTGTGAAAATTCAGGCAACTGCCAGCCATGATGGAGCGACCTTCACTGCGACGAGTGATCTTACTATCGGCAATCCTGATCCAGCAGTTCTTGATTTCTGGCCGAAATGTCAGGAGGCCTGCGCCAATGCTTCGATTGGGGCCCGATTCAATATTCCAATGATGATGGCGGAATATGGCCCATCAGTACACCTCTACAAATGCGTGGATGAGAATTGTTATCCAAGTGGTGCGCCAGCTGGTGCGCCGCAGGCGGTGCTTGATCTGCCGCTCGATGCTCAGTCACCAACCATGCTGCAGGCATACCCGCACGATCTCCTTGCAGCAAACACCTGGTATCAGCTGGAAATTGATGCGTCGCTTCATGCGATTGGCGGGTACGATGCTGCTGGGCGGCCAATCAATGGCAAAGCCTTGACACCATTTCGAGTAAAATTTCGAACCAAAGCCAATGGAGCGCTCTGTACCGTTACTTCGGTTTCTGTACAGCCCGACGCTTTTGTTGCGCATGCGATTGGCGAGAAGACACGGTACAGCGCCATTCCTCTTGGCTCTCCCGATTCTTGTAGCGCCATTGGGCAGCCGCTCAATCCGTGGAATTATGGCTGGTCATGGAATACAGCTGATACTCAGGTGGCGAATATCACACAATTCCAGAGTCTTGGCATTGGTCAGCCGTATTGCACGCAGGAATGTTTGCCGCGTGGCGCGACTGTTGGCAAAACAGAAAGCGCAAGTCTGACCGGTCTGTGTGGCAATGGAGTGCTTGATCCAGGCGAAGATTGCGATATTGCGATCGCTGGTGAGACAGCAGGAGTAAGTTGTTCTTTCTCCTGTCTGCGACCAGGATCAAAGGCGCCGGATTGTGGCAATGGTGTGGTGGAACCAGCCAAAGGTGAAGAATGTGATACTACTGATCCAAGCACAAAATTGTTCTGCACGAATAGCTGTACGTGGGCTGGGTCAGGGACTGCCGTGACAGGTGTCCTCAATGCGCCGATCTGCGGCAGTGGCACGGTGACACTTGGAGAAGATTGCGAGGCAGGGGTAAAAACACCTCCGCGCACTGCGTTCGAAATTGCTGGGCTTACCTGTTCGAGTAGTTGTCTGCATGTGGGAACATCACTTTCCCAGGCCTGGTGCGATAGTAATCCTTCGGTAACCGTTGATGGAGTGCCTGTCAAAGATAGCTCTGTGTGTGCCAGTGCCACCAGTGTTTGTGGCGATGGCATTTTGGAATCATCCGAAGAGTGTGAAATTTTCCATGATGCTGGAGGTATGGATACCGTGTATGTGCGCAATCCAAGCGATCCATCTTTGCCACCTGTTGCCACCGATGCGCCAGTGAGTTCGTGCACCAATCGGTGTACATTGGAAAAGATCTGCGGTACCAATGTACCGCCAACACTCCGCTGTGATTCAACGACAGTTGGATGCAATGCCGATTGTACACTTGCAGGCGCGTCGATTGCCTACCCCAATTCTTCACTGTGTGGGGATGGCGTGGTCGGTACTGGTGAATCTGCCTGGTGTGAAAATACTCCAGCAGCATCTTTTGTATCTTTGGGGCAAAATCCGATTCAGGCAGTCACTGCGGTTGGGCAGGGGACCATTGATCCTGTTACCAAAGCGCAAAAAACCACCGTGAATGCAACCACAAACAAAGCGCGTCAAGGGACACAAGTGGTTTCTGTGCCTGCCCAAAGCGGCCAAGGGCAATATAGTTTGCAGTGCGGATTCGAAGAGTTTGTCAATCCGCCTCCAGCAGGCCCATTCAATGCTTGCCCGAATGCTGCTGATGGCGTAGGGAGTAATTCCTGTTGTTATACCCGCCCAACGATTGTGGCTGAGTATCCCACCGATGGTGCGGGCATGGTCGGTACGGATCGGATTTGTCGCAATACGGCGATTAGTGTTTCTTTGAATGATGATATTGACGAAACAACTTTGTCAGACAATGTCTTGATTGCGCATGGGTTGAATACCGCCAATTGTCCGGCTGGCGATACCAATGTCACGGCGATTGTCAATCCCACCTTGGCTTTGGACACAGCTCCAGGCGGCCCTGCTGGGTTTTTTGGTCATATTCTCGATTCGTTGAAGCATCTGCTGTCAGCCGCTACTGGGGGCACAGTATTCGCCTCTAGCTACCATGGACCAGCTGATGTAAGTATCTGGTGCAGTGGAAATATTACGGCTGTACCCGAAGTGACCCGTGAGACTGATCCTGTCACACACAAAATAACCACGACGCTCCACCTTTCTCCAAACAAATTGCTTGATGGTAATAGTGTCTATGCGGTTATTTTGCGCGGAGGAAGAACTGGGGTCAAAAATAAGCAGGGTGTGGGTATGGGCAATCAGGCGCTCACTGCAGTCGACGATAGTTTCCTTTTCAAGACAGGTATTGATATCTGCAAACTGAAACAAGTGACTGTGGATCCAGCCGAATGGTTATTCTCGGCGCCGAACACCGGACATGATTTTGTGGCCAATGCCGTAAGTACCAACGGTCAACTGATTACCTCGATTGCTGGTGTGTATGCCTGGGATTGGAGCTGGGGTCCCAAAGACAATGCTCTTTTCACTATCAATAGCACCATACCGACGATCACGATTACGGCCAAAAATATTCAAGGCACAGTGGATGCGCATGCCGATGCCACGGTAACGGCCGATAGTGATCGGCAAAACAATCAAGTGGGTCAGATTTTCTCTGGCAGTACCAAATTGACCGCCCTATTCTGCGCGAATCCATGGCCAAAATATTTCCCCTACGAAGATGGCAATCCACCTGGACGGGCCGTGAACGATGATGGGTATGATCCGGCCGCACGCATGTTTGATGGGACGGCACTTCCACCGGTTTTGATTGGGGTGAATCCAGTCTATTTCAATGTGAGCATGGGGTATTGCGCCGACGCTGGTAAAGCAGGGAACGCCACCGATGATCTGCCTTATTTGCGGCCGCTGATCAACGGCAACCTCGCCTCTGCTGATGGAGTAAGTATCAATCCAGTCGCGCGCGGAGCACTCCATTATGGAGATCCGCCAACGCCTCCAGGAAGAACTCCGACCGGACTCCACGCAAATTTGTTTGGAGCACGTTCTGTCGCCTACTACAATCATTACGCATTTACTGTCGCCACCACGAATCTTCCAAAATTAGGCTTGTATCCTGGGTTGCAAATTATCGATGTGCATGATGCTTGGCGGCCAAAAGAAATTGGGGTTCTTCAGCCAGATATTGTCAATGGCGTTTACCTGGATTATCCCACCAGCCTTGTAACTGCTCCTGGTGCAGGGGGGAAAGAATATGCCTATGTATTGTCCTATGGTGGCGTGCTTTCAACTCCATTTGTCCTCAAGAGTCATCCGGCCATGACCATGGTGGATATTACTGATCCAAAAAATCCAAAAGCACTGCCTTCGCTCATCGCGCCCTTTACGAATGGTCCTGACTATATATTCTTGCCAACAGATATTACTGTGGCCGCCAACAAGCAACGCGCTTATGTCCTCGTCCATAAGGTGTATTCTGATTCAACGACACAAAATATTTACAATGGCAATCGCAGCCCGGAAGATTTTATTGCCGTCGTCGACACCTCGGGACCATCGCCACGAATGATCCAGAAGATAAGCCAGGCAGATCTGGAGCGTGCGACCGGAGTGAAAACCAGATATATTGGCCATGGGAATGTGAATAATGATGGTCATCTTTTGGTGACCAACAATGGCCGATTGTATGTATCGATTGCTATAGGGCGAGAGCTTACCATATTGAATGTGACGGCGGATGCTCCGAGCTTTGTCAAAAAAGTTGATTTTTCTGCTGGCTACTTCAATCCAGCACACATGGTGTTGTCACCCGATCAGACGCAGTTGTTGATGACCTTCTCATTCTCTGTCTTTGTTCCTGGGCCTGGTCATCTGGAATCCTCATTGCGGATCTACGATATTGCCACAGACCCAAACAATCTGATACTGCAGTCCGAGCTGCGAAGCAACGATCCAGCGCATCCAGAAGCCAAAAATATTATTGCTGCGGGGAATCTGGAAGTGTTTCAACCAACAGAAGACAGTATCTGGGCATATATTGGAACCACCTACAATCCATCGTTCCCGGGTTCAGTAAATTCTGTCGCCCTCATGGACCTTACTGATTCGTCCAAGCCGGCAAAATACCTTGGGCATATCGTGGATGGTGCTGGTGGCGCAAGTATTGTTCCTGTCGACATGACGATCGGAGGTACGACTGGGTACCTTGTTTCTCCAAATCCTGGCCTTCTGCAGATTATTGATATTCCTGGCAGCGGCATCTTGGGCACAGGCACGGTGTCGG
>CAYNXQ010000047.1:0-6897 GCA_964401185.1 uncultured Gammaproteobacteria bacterium
GATCCCGCTGCCGCCACGACCCTGCACTTTGTATTCGCCGATCATCGTGCGCTTGCCCAGACCATTTTCCGATACCACCAACAGTTCCAAGACTCGATTTTTCACGAGTTCTGTGGCAATCACATCCATGCCCACGATCACGTCGGTGGATTTGAGGCGCATGCCGCGCACCCCAGCAGCCGCTCGACCCATGGGGCGGATGTCGCTCTCTTTGAAGCGGATAGCCTGACCTTCGGCGGTAATCAGCATCAAGTCATCTTTGCCCGTAGATGGTCGGACCCACTCCAGATGATCATCGGATTTGAGTTTCAGGGCGATAATGCCGGATCGGCGAACATTGGCAAAGTCAGCCAGGGCCGTTTTTTTGATCGTGCCCTGATTGGTCACCATGACCAGGAATTTGTACTGATTGATATCGGCCATCGAGAGAATTGCCGAGATTTTTTCATTGGGTGCCAGCTGGAGGAAGTTCACCAGGGCCTGGCCTTTGGCAGTGCGCGAAGCAACCGGGACGTCGTAGGCGCGCAACTGGAATACGCGGCCGCGGGTGGTGAAGAAGAGCATGTTGTCATGCGTGTTGGTCGAGATCAGCTGGTCAACCACATCTTCTTCTTTGGTAGTGAGGCCAATCACGCCTTTGCCGCCGCGCCCTTGTGTCTTGAAGGTGTCGATCGGCATGCGCTTGATATAGCCATCGCGCGTGACCATGATAATGGTTGGTTCGTTGGGCACCAGATCTTCCATCGTGAATTCTTTCACGCCGTGAGCCACGATCTGGGTGCGTCGTTCGTCGCCAAACTGCGCTTTGATATCTTTGACTTCTTTGCCAATCTCGCTCAGGATTTTTTTCGGATGGGCCAGGAGATCTTCCAGCATCTCGATCAGTGCACGCTTTTCCTTCAATTCGTCTTCGATTTTTTGGCGTTCCAGATTGGCCAGCTGCTGCAGCTTCATCTCGAGAATGGCCACTGTCTGCCGATCAGTAAAATCAAACTTGCTCATCAAATTGGCCTTGGCATCATCGCGATCTTTCGACTTGCGGATGGTCGCAATAATGAGATCAATCTTGTCGAGCGCTTTTTTCAAGCCTTCCAAGATGTGGGCGCGATCTTTGGCTTTGGTCAAATCAAATTCGGTGCGGCGACGGACCACCTCTTGCCGATGTTTGAGATATTCCTCGAGCACGGATTTGAGATTGAGTACGCGCGGTTGGAGACCATCGATGAGAGCCAGCAAATTGACATGGAACGTGGTCTGGAGTTCGGTGTGTTGGAAGAGGCTGTTCAAGACTTTTTTCGGGTAAGCGTCTTTTTTCAATTCGATCACAATGCGAACGCCATCTTTGTTTGATTCGTCGCGCAGATCTTTGATGCCATCGAGTTTTTTCTCGTGCACGAGTTCGGCGATTTTTTCCAAGAGCGTCGCCTTGTTCACTTGATAGGGGACTTCGGAGACCAAAATGCGGAATTGATCACCCTTGCCCTCCTGGATCTCGGTCTTGGCGCGAATCACAATGCCGCCGCGGCCAGTAGCGTAGGCAGCCGCAATATCTTTTTTATTATAAATAATGCCGCCCGTTGGGAAGTCCGGACCTTTGACGTGGTTCAAAAGTTCTTCCACCGAGATTTTTGGGTTGTCGATCAGGGCCGTGATGCCGTCGCAGAGTTCGGACAGATTGTGCGGTGGGATGTTGGTCGCCATGCCGACGGCAATGCCCATACTGCCGTTCAAGAGCAGATTGGGAAGTTTGGAGGGGAGCACGCGTGGTTCTTTTTGCGAGCCGTCGTAGTTGGGAGAAAAGTCAACCGTGTTTTTCTCGATATCAAAGAGCATTTCTTCGGCAATCGCCTGCAGTTTGGCTTCGGTATAGCGCATGGCCGCGGCCGAATCGCCATCCATGGAACCAAAGTTGCCCTGACCATTGACCAGCGGATTGCGCATGGAGAAATCCTGAGCCATGCGGACCAGTGAATCATAGATCGCACTGTCGCCGTGAGGATGGTACTTTCCCATCACGTCACCGACCACGCGAGCGGATTTGAGAAATTTGGCCGTATGCTTGAGCCCCAGATGCCACATGGCATAGAGAATGCGGCGATGCACTGGCTTCAATCCATCGCGGACATCCGGCAGGGCGCGCGCCACGATCACGCTCATGGCGTAATCCAAATACGAGGTCTGCATTTCATCGACCAGTTGGATTGGTACAATATTGGCCAGGGCTTTTTCTGGAACTTTTTTCTTGTCGGCGTCGGACACAGAGGTTTTCGGCATAAAAACAATTCAGGAAATATTAGGGTTTTTTCTTGGTGGCAGTTTTCCCCACTGGTTTTTGCTCGGTGGTAGTGGAGGCGTCGGTAGAAGAAGTGGTACTGGTGGTTGTTGCCAGGCTTGATTGGAGAGCATCACTTACTTTTTGCTTCAGCGCCTCGCTTGGAGCGGCTTGGGCTGGTTCGGCGTTGGAAGTGTTGACGGCATCGAGGATCTGGCTAAAATCAGTCGCTGCCGAACCCAGGAGTTGTCCCTCGGCGCTCGGCGTCTGACTTAGTTTGGCAAACATGAGGCGGGTATTGTTGTACCACAGGACAAGGGTAAGGATGCCAATGAGAGCAACGCCAATCCACACCAGCTGACGTTTCTGCTGTCGATGAATGCCAGCATCTTCTCGAGTCTCTGGCTGGTCCATATCTTCGGCAATCAAACCGGGAATGGTGCCAGCAGCCCGTTTGATGTCGGCGGCCAGGTCGGGGTTGGTTTTTTTACTCCGTTTGGCAGGAGCTTTTTTTGCCATATTATTCTTTGGCCAAAAGAATCACGGTAGTTTCTTCTTGCGGCAAATCTTTCTTTTTCAGAATCACTTTGGTTTCGGCTTTGGTGGCAGTGGCTCCCATCTCGCGCAAAAAAGCATCTGGGGTCGCAGCTTTTGGATCATTGTCCGAGTGAAATGCCATTGGGATCACAATGCGCGGTTCGATCGCATTTACCACCTTCACTGCTTCTTCAGTATCGTAGGCATCGTCCGATCCCATCGGGATAAACAGAATATCTACTCCGTTCAAAATTTCCAGCTGCGCGTCGGTGAGCGATTTTTTGGTCATGCCCAGGTGAGCGATACTCATCTGTTCAGCGTCCACTCGGAAGAGCAGGTGATTGGCATCGGCTCCATAAACGCCAGTCAAAAGCACGCCTTTGGTTTCGCATTCTCCTGGAGTAGAGAAGATAAAAGGTTCTCCCGAGAGTGCAATGGCGTCTTCGGTGCCGCGACTAAAGAGTACGATATGCGGGGTCAAACTGCGAGGGAAGTTGCCGGCTGCCGGCTTGTACGGATCAATTACGACAGTAATATCTTCATCTTTTGGTTTGGTCTGGATGCGAATCGCGGTGTTGCCAAGCCAGGAAATGTGCATACAATTGAAAAATTCTAAATCCGAATATCGAACTTCGAAACATGATTTTGGCGTAGTTTTTCATTTTTGATTTCTTGAATAGTATAGCGTTTCGGAGTGAAAAATGCAAGAGTTCGTTTTGGGAGAATCCTTCGATAGACTCAGGATAAAAAAGAGCCCCACCTTTTGTAAAAAGTGGGGCGACGTGTTGTGGTTTGGCGCGGGCTAGCCAACCTTGGCTGGGGCTTCGGCTCCCTCGACATCAGTCGGCTCATCCGACTGGAAATCGAGAAAAGCCTTCAATTCTTTTTGGATCTCGGGAGTGGCACCCGGATCCGTATCTTGATCATCGGCGAGAGGGACCAATCCCGTTAAGTCAGCGGTTCCGAATGGCAGTTCCGAGCCAGGGATCTGGCCGGTCTTCACGCATTCGACCATGCCTTCGAGTGTCCGGACCAAGCTTTCGACGTTTGGTATCATCTGATTCATCTGGCTGTGAAGCCAGAGAATTTTCTCGAGATGGATCCCATTGCCCTTGTCGATGGGGCCGGTGACATGCCGGATATCGGCCAGCCATCGGCTCATCATGAGCTCGATGTTCTTGGCCTTTTCCATCAGGCCTTCGGTGGCCCGGGTTTGGGTATCGCTCGGCGGAATTCGGTTTTCCATGATTTCCTCCTTGGTTGTAGGGGTTTTGAGCTACATTCCTTATATCAGACTTTTTACCTTCTGTCAAGGGGGCTCTGGACAAGTTTTCTGCCTTATGCTACACTAGGCACAATCTGATTTATTCATATCTATCGCGCAGCTTTTGCGGGTAGAGCTTGCGGCCAGGATCTGGGCGCGGGTTAGAGGGATTTTTTATTTTTATGACTGAAGCAAAAAAGAAAAAAACTGTTGAAAAAAAGCCAGTAGAAGAAGGCGTATTCGCGAATTTGCTCAAAGATTTTTTTGCCAAGATTCCCAAGGTGGATGATATTGTTCAGGGCGTCGTGATTTCGATTGACAATGGCGAAGTGCGCCTGGATGTGAACGGTCTCACGACCGGGGTCATCCGCGGCAAGGAATTGTTTGCCGAATCCAGTGAATTTTCCAATATCAAGGTTGGCGACACGGTGGAGGCCACAGTGATCGAACAGGAAAATGAAAATGGAGAGATGGAATTGTCTTTCCGCAGCGCTGGCAATCAGCGCGTGTGGGATCGCCTGGCTGGATACATGAAAGATGGTGTGACGCTCAAATCCAAAATACTCCAAGCCAACAAGGGAGGTCTTATGATGCAAGTGGATGCCTTGACCGGATTCATGCCAGTATCCCAGCTCAATCCCGAACATTATCCTCGCGTGCCCGGCGGTGACAAACAGCGCATTTTGGAACAGCTTAGGGTGCTCGTGGGTCAGGAAATGCAAGTCAAGGTGATTGATGTGAATCAGAAAGACAACAAATTGATTGTTTCCGAAAAAGCCGTCTGGGAAGACGAACAGAAAGCAGTGCTTGATTCCTACAAGATCGGCGACGTGATCGAAGGTGAAGTGTCTGCCCTTACCTCATTTGGCGCCTTTGTCAAGTTTGGCGAAGGATTGGAAGGCTTGGTGCATATCAGCGAGATCGTCTGGCAGCGCATTGATCATCCGCGCGATGTCTTGAAAATTGGCGACCGCGTGAAAGCCCAGATTATTGATTTGAACAAGTCCAAGATTTATCTCTCGATCAAGCGATTGGTGGATGATCCGTGGAAATCGGTCAAGGACAAGTACAAGACTGGACAGATCGTGCAAGGCGAGGTCCACAAGATCGAACCATTTGGCCTTATGGTCAAGCTCGATAATGATATTCATGGCTTGGCGCATATTTCCGAGCTCTCGGACGAGGCAGTGGTGGATGTGAAAGTGCTTCGTGACAAGTTCAAGATCGGCGAGAAATATCCCTTTGAAATCGTCAGTATCGAGCCAGCCGAGCATCGCTTGGGCCTGAAGCTCGAGGGTGTCAAGGGAAAACGGACACGCAAAACAGAAAAAACCAAGGATGAAAGCAAAGAAAAAGAAAGTGAGCCAAAAGCCGAGGAAGAAGCCGAAAAAAAAGCTGAATAAAGCCACAAAATCCACCGAAGAGGTGGATTTTGTTTTGTGGATGAAGAGGGGTTGACAAATCCGTGGTTTTGTGATAGGATGACGAGACGCTTGAGGAGGAGGTTTGCGACCCTTTTTCTACTGATAACGTGTTTGTCAGTACAAAAAGCGCTAGGACACGGTGTCGTAGCGGCGAGCGGCCTTTACAATCAACCAACGCGTCCTAGAGACGCACAACCTTCCCTACGAAAGGGGAAAACGATGAACGACAACAGCAAGAGCAACGGAATCAACACCGTCGGCGTGCAGCTGGCTACGGCCCAGATGGGCCAGGAGGAAAAGATGAGCAGCGACAAGACGACTTTCGAGCGCGGCCTGAAGCCGTTGACGAATAACCCGTTTGCGGCATTGGCACATGTCGTGCCGACGACCGAGGATCTGGCCCGGCTGGAGATGCCGGAGGAGGGCGACACGAATCCGGACGAGGACCCGATCGAGAAGATCGAGGTCTCGGACGAGGGGATGGAAGCTCGCGAGAGCGTCGCTCCCGAGTCCGTCGAGGACACGGACGTGCTCGACGAGCAGGAGGCGGATACCGGTGACATCGTCACCGAGCCGCCGCTCCGAGGCGAGGATCTCCTCGCCCCCGGCGCGGAGCTGACGAGCGGCGGCATCGGCAGCGACATCGCTGCCGAGGATCCGCCGGCGCCGGTCGTGGTCCCCAAGGGCGCGGTGGCCTGCACCGATCCCCGGGAGATCGTCGCGAACCCGCAGGGGACGTACGTTCGCTGTTGGGCGACCGACAGGCTCATCCCGGCCAGCCTGGCCGTGGTGGTGCACTTCAATGGATTGAAAGTGCTCCATCGCGATGCGACCAATCAGCCGATCGAGGACGGAGCGAATTTATTCCTCCTCAATCACCCGCCGACGGAAGCCATCATGGCCTTCGCGGTGCTCAACGAGGAGGATGTGCAGCAGGATGTGCTCGACGAGATCGAGAGAATCCTGAGTAAGAAGGAGGTCTCGGGTTTCCGAAATTCCTTCCACCCGCTCGCACAGACCCTCGCGATGTCCCTCGGCAAGAAGACCGATGGACAGCGGGAGCAGCGACGGCTCGTGGTCAAGGCAAAGGATTCGCCGAAGCCCGAGCCGAAGCGCACGGAGCGCAAGCCCCCGAGCAAGGAGCAGGTGTTGGCGAAGCCCGACACCTACACCACCTGCAGCCGGTGCCCGCGTTGGCTACCGGCCAAAGATCTGGTCGTTTTCGAACGGCTGGAGCTCGAGCGACTGCTCAAGCGGCAGGTGGTGACGCCGGAGGACGTTTACGCCTTCCGGATGTGCATCGAGTGTCGGGAGCGGCTCCGGACTGCCCGCATCGAGCACCTCGTAAAGACCGGTAAGTCGCCGGTGGAGGCGGCGAAGTATCGGGTCCTCACCTACTC
>CAYNXQ010000048.1:0-6837 GCA_964401185.1 uncultured Gammaproteobacteria bacterium
TGGCTGTGCTCCACGCTCATGGCCCACCATGCCGACCGGGTATTTCTTATCGAGAATTCCACGGGTTTTGATTGGATCCGGCAGATGCTCGATCAAATGGGATGGATCGAGGGCAATACCACTCCAGCGCTTGGCTACTACCAATATGTCATGCATGAAATCAGGCTCCCAGCCTACCATCCGGCATACGCGACAAGCGGCTGCCCAAAATTGTAATGCGATAGAGGTTGATATTCTCTTGGCTCATGTTCTGGGGCAGACTCGAGAATATCTGATCGCGCATGACGATGAACTGGTCTCGCCTTTCCAGCGTTGGCGACTTTTTCGCCTGCTGAAGAAAAGAAAGGCCGGCGTGCCGATCGCCTATCTTGTGGGGCACAAAGAATTTTTTGGCCTGGATTTTTTGGTCAACAAACATACGCTCATTCCCCGACCAGAGACAGAACTTTTGGTTGAGCTGGCGCTTGAAGAAGTCAAAAGTCAGGTGTCACTAGTCGATATCGGCACAGGTTCAGGCTGCATTCCAATTGCGATCGCAAAAAGCTTATCAGCGTACGAGCGTGCACGCGTACAACTTATCGCCACAGACATCTCACAGAGCGCCCTGCGTGTAGCGAAAAGGAATGCTCGGCGCCACGATGTTGCAATCCAATTTCTCCATGGCAATCTGCTTGAACCATTTTTAAAAAAATTTATTCAAACAAATTCTAAAACCTATAACCTAACCCCTAGTCCCTCCACGCTCGTCATCACTGCCAACCTCCCCTACCTAAGCGAACAGCAATTTGATTCAGAGCCCTCGATTCAACACGAACCAAAATCCGCGCTTGTTGCCGCAGACAATGGCCTGGCTTTGTACGAAGAACTGTTGAAGCAGCTATCAGACTTCAGTCTTCGGACTTCGGCCTTTTTTGAAATAGATCCATCCCAAAGTGAAATGATGAAAGAATTGATAAAAAGATATCTTCCAGCGGCAAGTATCGAAATAAAAAAAGATCTCGCAGGGCGAGATCGGGTGGTGATGCTGTCTGTTGATTAGACCCTCACGTCTCTTTTTTCCGTCTTTTCTCCAACCAATGCGCCGTACTTCCTTCGAAGTAACCACGGAACAAAAAAATAGAACCAGACACAGGCCGTAAAAAACAGACCAAGATGGAACACATCCTTATGCAAGATGAGTAAGGCAATTGCTGCCAGCACCGGTAGACGAATATACCCCTTCATTTTTTTAAAGAGAGCCCGTCTTTTTTCTGTGCTGGTATCAAGAACGATGCGTCCTGTCAGGATGTCCAGTAGCCCAAACTTGGGCATTCCGACAAGTATCACACTCATCAAGAAAAGGAAAACATTCTCTGTTGTAAATATTCCCGCCAGAAACTCTCCGAATGTATTTGGCATGTTTTCCTCCTTTGCCCAGTGTACTTGTAGTTTGTCCACCCGTCAACCCCTACCTCCACGTCACGGCGCCATTTTGCGGCACCATCTCAACCCAGATTTTTCCTGGCTTGAGCGGGATCTCATTGCCAGCGGCATCGCGATACTGGGTGCGGCTGGTGCGATCCGATTTGCTCCAGCTGCCAGAGATGACCGCTCCATCATGAAAAATCATGGCTGTACCCGAGCCAATTGTGGTTACTTGTTTGCGACCAACCTCATCGAGCACTGTGGCCTGAATCTGCTCTACAATTACGGTATCGGCGACAATCACCGATCCATCGCTATCCGCCACGGGCGTGCCAGCCACCAGTCGGGTGTATTGTCCGGTACTCGTGGCATATTGCCAGGTAGAGGCATACATCGGCGAAGAAAATGTCACGGTGACACTCCCGGCGCAATTGTTTACACAAGAAACTGTGGATGTGGCAAAGAGAAACGAGTCGTACGACGTGGCTGGCGACACTGCTCCAGAATCATCCAGCGCTTTTTGCCAGAGATTGCTCGACGTATAGGCATTGTGCGGCGCCTCGCGATCGTCGGCGCGCCAATAGTACCAGCCATGATTGAATTCATTCATGTCAAAAATATTGTCGGCCACAATATCAGCCAGCGCTTCTGGACTGCCCCCCACGTGCAGATAGAGTGGATTGCCATACTCACCCAGCCAATCGAGATAGTATGGACGCGAACTGCGCACAGGACCAACTTTGTCGACGGCAGTGTCGGCAGGATACAGAGCCAAAAATCTGGGGATATTGGATTCAGCTGGCGCTTCGTAGACAACCGATGCTTTGGAGAGCCCCGACAATGGCCAGGCATCACGAGAATTCTCGACCATCACGCCAACCACCCGTGGATTCACCGAGGACTGCTCGGCAACACACAGCCCATCGAGTACGCGGCGATATGGACATGCGCCACTCACCGATTGTTCGGAAGAGACACTGGCGACCCCTGATTGCAGATGTATTCCCTGCCGAAAACTCCAGGCATAGCGCCCGCCAAACCAGACCAGCAGAATTGATCCAACCAAAAAGACCAGCCCAGCCAATTGATAGACATAATCAGCGGTCTCTATTTTTTCTAGAATTTTTTTCCAAAGTTTTTTTGCTCGCTGCAATTGCTCGACAAAAAATTCTTTGTTTATTTTTTTCATATGATGCAAGTATACCATTGGGCAGACCCTGAAACGAAACCTCCACCGATCGGTGGAGGTTGGAAAATTATTTTTTCTCTTCCTTGGGAGCGGCCGCAGCTTCCGGAGCTTCGGTACCCTCTGCAGGCTCCTCCTCTTCCTTCTTGCCCTTCTCGGCCACTTCGATGTCTTCCAGACTCTTTGGCCCTTGTTCTTCCATGGCCTTGATCTGGTCTTCGGTGAGCGGAGCAGCCACCTTGGCAACCGCAGTCTCGAGATTGTCGAGCACGGTGATGCCGGCCGGGAGCGGAATATCCTTCACGCGAATGACAGTATCAAAATTGATCAATGATGCGAGCACAATGTCCACATGGCCAACCAAATCCTGTGGCAAACATTTGATATGAATCATAGGCAGAGCTTTGACCAGCGTTCCGCCGAGCTCTTTCACCGCTGGAGCTTCGCCGACAAAGCGCAGTTCGATCGCGGCTTGCATTTCTTTCTTCATATTGATCTGGCGGAAATCCACATGGATTACGCGGCCAGACACAGGATCATACTGAACATCCTGGATCAATGCCTTGACTGGAGCACCGGATTCGATGGACACATCCACCAAACTTGATTCTCCCGCATCGCGGTACAAGAGTTCAAAGGGGTGGTACGCAATCGCAATAGAGACCGGCTTCATTTCTGGACCATAGACAATCGCTGGGATAAGCCCGTTGGCTCGAATTTGTTCCGCGCCCTCGGCTTCCCGTTTCTTGACCTCAATCGCAAACGGCATATCATGATGTATTTATAAGGTAATCGTGAAGTTCATTTGATGGTTCTCATTCTAGCAAAGACCAAAAAAAATGTCAAGTGCGGGCTGATCTGGCCATACTCTCGGCAATAGCAATGAGGAGAAAGTTGACCACCAGCGACGATCCGCCGTAGCTGACAAAAGGCAACGTAACGCCTGTCACTGGCAGAAGCCCTGTAGCGGCACCGATATTCAGGACCATTTGAAAAAAGAAAAACAAAGCAATCCCAAGCACGGTATAGGCCGCAAAATCATCATCGCAGTGGAGAGCGATGGTAGTCAAGCGCCAGATAAGCAACCCATAAAGACCAATGACCAGCATCGTCCCAACAAACCCCAATTCCTCGGCGATCACCGAAAAGATAAAATCGGTCTGCGCTTCGGGGAGAAAGCGCAGCTGGCTTTGTGATCCAAACCCCAGACCGCGGCCTACCAAATTCCCCGCGCCAATGGCTATGATGGATTGTGAGACATTGTATCCAGAACCCAAGGGATCGCGCGTGGGATTGATAAATGTAAGCACGCGATCCTTTTGGTATGGTTTGAGGAAAAACAGCCAGCCAACAACGGCGATTACTGCAAAAATAGAAAATAACGCAAGGAGGTAATGCTTTTTCTGAACTGTAAAAAAAAGAATCCCCATCCAAATCCCCACGAGCACACTGGCCGACCCCAAATCCGGCTGAAACATAATCAAGGCCGCTAGGACCGCCATCAAAAATCCGGTGGCAAACACATACCGAAGGCGATCAAATCGCCGGCCCATACGGCTGATGGTCAACGCGAGCGAAAGGATCAGCGCGACCTTGGCAAATTCTGCCGGCTGAAAAGAAAAACTTCCCAAGCGAAACCATCCCAATGTACCACGAATCGATGTTCCCAAAAAAAGAACAAGGACAAGAAGAAGTACTGATACAATATATAGGATGCGAGCAAACGACTGATAGACGCTGCGATGCAGCGCCCCGCCAAAAAAAACTAGACCGAGTCCAATGGAGAGCGCAATGATTTGGACTGGAACGTACAACAGCGGCCCACCATGGGACAAATCGACGCTATAGATGGCCGACAGACCAATGGCCGAAAGAACGCAAACAATAATAATCAAAAACCAGTCGTACGACCGGATGTTCTGGAGGAGAGAATGCCAGGGGCGCATAGGCCAAGTCAAAACCGAATGCTAACTTGCCGGCGCCATGTAGACAGTAGGGTCAAAGATATTGATAACTGGCACGACGCGAATATCGGTGACATGTAGTGTATCACCAAAGAGCCGAAGGTCAAGGTGACTGGTATTCCCCGATTGAAATTGAGAGACGGTGGTATATGCCACGCCAACCAGGGTATCGCCAGAATAAAGCTCGACATAAAAGACCGGCTGCCAGTAGCTGTACGCCGAGGCATTGGTTATGTCAAACGCAACGCTCGGCACCACCCGGCCTTCGGCAGTGTTGGGTGGAGAGAAGACAAAATGGTCGGTCGCGAACATGAGACGCGCGCTGATATAGTCGGCTGGGAGAGGCACGTAGTGATGAGCAATGCGTTTCCATTCCACTGATCGGATATTGAGACTCACCCCCGTAGGAAATCCACTGGCCAGATGAATGCCAAAAGTTCCCATCCGACGTTCTCCAGGCAAGAGCACGGTATCATCGGGCATGGTCTCGCCACCAGCAAAAGAAAAACTATAGGTCACCTTGACGATCGCATCTGGATTGGGATTGTTGACATCAGCCACAAAACTGTAGACGCCATCGGCACTTTGGAAGACAGAAACATCGGAGGTCACCAGATCTTTTTCCCGATAGAGCGGTTGCACCAACGTATAATTGGTATATTGTCGCAATTCCGAAATAAGCATATTCTGATCCTGCCAATACCCAAAAAACAGATAGTACCCCCATCCCCACAGTCCAAAACCAATCGTCGCCACACACCAAGCAATCAAAAGTCCTATGCCCAATTTCTCGAGACCAAGCTTGTGTCGCAAATACCACTCCGACAAACGGAGCTCATGATTCACAGGCATGGGTGCGCCTCCAAGAGCAAACCCGGCGGCTGGCGCTGATTGTTCTTTCTTTTCAAATAAAGCCACAAATTTTTCTATAAGCTAAACACAGTATACCGCAAAATCGCGCGCGCTTCACGCCCTTGTCTTTTCTCTCGCAAAAAGATATACTGACTTCACCTGAAATTCATTTTCTATGGCCAAAAAAGACATCGACACCTCGAACTACAGCGCCGCCCAGATTACCGTTCTCGAAGGGCTCGAGGCCGTGCGCAAGCGTCCCGGCATGTACATCGGTTCGACTGGCAGCGCCGGCCTCCACCACATGATCTGGGAAATCATCGACAACTCCTTCGACGAAGCCATGGCTGGGTACTGCAACGATATCACCATGCGCCTGCTCCCCGACCACTGGGTAGAAGTGAGTGACAATGGCCGCGGCATCCCCGTGGACATCCACCCGGTGAAAAAAATCAGCGCTCTTGAACTCGTCATGACCCAGCTCCACGCCGGAGGCAAATTTGGCGACGGCGGATACAAGGTCTCTGGTGGTCTGCACGGCGTCGGGGCATCGGTGGTCAATGCGCTCTCCACCCATACCAAAGTCACGGTCTACCGCGATGGCAAAATCTGGCTTCAGGAATACAAACGCGGCAAGCCAGTAGAAAAAGTAAAAGCGATTGGCAAGTCCGATGATCACGGCACCACCGTGGCTTTTCGCGCCGACGACACGATTTTTGAAACTCTCGATTACAGCTGGAAAACAATTATCGATCACTTGCGTCAGCAGGCCTACTTGACCAAGGGCGTTCGCATTCACATCCGCGACGAACGATCGGCCGAAGAAAAGGCTGTCGACAAATCGGCTGTTCCCTTCCCCGACAATGCCTATCAATTTTATTTCGAAGGCGGCATTGCCAGCTACGTGAAATATATCAACCAAAACAAAGAGCCCAAGCACGACAATATTTTTTATGTTGAAAAACAAGTAGAAAAAGTGCTAGTGGAAATTGCTCTGCAATATACCGACGATTACAATGAAACCTTGTTTGCCTTTGCCAACAATATCACCAATCCCGATGGCGGCATGCATGTGGCCGGATTCCGAGCCGCGCTCACCCGCACGCTCAATACCTATGCCCGCAACAAAAATATCTTGAAAGAAAAAGATGACAATCTGGGCGGTGAAGATGTCCGTGAAGGCCTAACGGCCATCATCTCGGTGAAAATCCCAGAACCGCAATTCGAGGGCCAGACCAAAGCCAAACTCGGCAATCCAGAAGTGAAGCCAGCCGTCGAGACCGTACTCTCGGAAGCATTCATGATTTTTCTGGAAGAACATCCCCGCGATGCCGAGGGCATCATTGGCAAGTGTGTGTTGGCTGCCAAGGCCCGTCAGGCGGCGCGATTGGCGCGCGAGACGGTGCTGCGCAAAGGCGCTCTGGAAGGATT
>CAYNXQ010000049.1:0-6798 GCA_964401185.1 uncultured Gammaproteobacteria bacterium
CCGCCGCGCCGCACGCCCTCTTCGATCAATCCCAAAATGATAGCCTCTCGATCGCCCGGATTTTCGTGATTGCGATCGCCATAGGTGGATTCGGTCAAGAGCACATCAACCGCGCCGAGGATTTCGGTATCGCGCACGATGGGCGAATTCGCATTGCCAATGTCGCCGGAAAATCCAATCACCTTGCCTTCGGCATGAAGTTCGATAAAGGCTGCGCCAAAAATATGTCCAGCATCCTTCCAGATCGCAGTAACTCCGGGAGCGATCGTGATTTCACGGTCATAATCAACCCCTGTGCAGTGGGCATGAGCTGCAGCAATGTCGGGCTGATCGTAGAGCATCGGCGCCTGAAACTTGCGGTGATTGTACTTCATAATGTGATAGGCATCGACCCAGACCAGATTGGTCAGCTCGCAGGTAGCCTTGGTCATGTAGATCGGGCCCGCGAATCCTTCCTTGACGAGTTTGGGGATGCGCCCAGTGTGATCAATATGGGCATGCGTGATCAGGACCGCGTCAATGGATTTTGGATCAAACAAAAATGGATCGCCATTGCGCGCTTCATTGAAGTCCGAGCCCTGAAACATGCCGCAGTCCACCAAAATTTTTTTATTCCCGATTTCCAAAAGGTAACAGGAGCCAGTGACTTCGTGCGCCGCGCCACAAAAGGTGAGTTTCATAAAGTGAAAGGTGCTAGGTATTAGGTATTAGGTTCTAGATATTGAAAACCGTGAACGAAAAAAATGATTGCGTATAGTATTCCACGTATCCCAAAATAAAAAAAGCCGAGGGAGAAATGTTCCACCGGCCTGCGCTTGATTCACGTGATACTATCTGCCGACACCAATCCAGGATTCATCATCATCTTGCGGATCGCCGCCGACATGGCCCTTATTCCATAGATCCCATTGGACAATATACCGAGGGGTATAGCCAAACTTCTGACGTAGGCCTTTATTTACATACCGTTCCAATGCCTCTTCTATCACGGCTTCTGCCGCGGCATCTTTTCCAGATACGAGAAGAAAACTTTCTTTGGCCAAAACCTCCCGAATCTTCTTGGCCAGCTCCTGACGAGCAATCTTGCCGCTCAAGTCTGGATTTGATGAGAAGAATGGTTCGATCACATTCGCTATGTCAAACCAAATTGACTTCCATTCGCTTGGTTGCCCCTGATCTTGTTCTGCCATGACGTTCTCCTTTTCTAAAATCAAAGATACATAAAAAAATTCGATCTGTCAAACGAGCAAACCAACAATCTTTTTCCCCGCCTGCAACGCTTACGCTTGCATTGCGGGCAGGCTTTTTACTTTTGACTTTTCCCTTCGCAGGGCGTATATTGTTTCTATCTATGCGCCGAGATGTAGACGCTGTGCAAATCAAAGAACCACCCCTGCGCGAACTCAATCGCAAGGGCTCCTGCCTGAAACGCAGTTGCATCACTGGCTGCAGCATTCTTCTCGTTACGCTGGGCGGACTTTTTCTCCTCCTGCACTATGTTGTGAGCACCCGCAGTCGAGAACTCAAATCCTTGCCCGATGACTTCCCAGCAATCCCGATCTACGACAAGACGGATATCAGCACAATCACCTTTACTTCTGGACACGACCAGGCCTGGCTGATCGAGCGCTTTGCGCTTCTCCCCAAACTGATTCTCTCGCCGATTCTTCTCGCCAAAGCGCCTGCCGAAGAAAATACCCATCGCTTCACCTGGGACAATTTTGTTGACCTGATGAAAAAACCTGTGACCGAAGAGCGCGATACCTATACCATCGAATGGACCGATCTGCCGGCCGAGCCAGGATTTCTAGAAGATTATTATGCGCGCGGACTAGACAAAGCAGGATTCGCCGTGGCCAATCGCAGTGTTTCGGCCACTGTGCGCCAATTTAGTTTTAGCACCAGCACCGTCGATGGATCCGTCTATATTCGCGATGTCGGAGCGCCCCCCGGAACAGATTACACACTGCTCACCGTGCGCGTCGTGTCACAACCATGATCAAAAAATTGTTCTCCAACCAGGCAAAATCCGTCACCGGCGCCGCGATGATTCTCGCAGTTGCTTCGTTTGCCAGCCGCGTGATTGGCGTATTGCGCGACCGACTGTTTGCTCATCTCTTTGGCGCAGGCGACATGCTGGATATTTACTACGCTTCGTTTCGCATTCCGGATTTGATTTACAATCTGATTATCGTTGGGGCGGTCTCGGCGGGATTTATCCCTGTGTTTGCGGCGCTCTACAACAAAAACAAAGAAGATGCCTGGCGCGTGACGAGCAGTGTAATGAATATCCTGGGCATCACGCTTATAGCCCTGTGCGGCGCGCTGGCGATTGCCACTCCAAAGCTTGCTCCATACTTAGTACCTGGATTTTCTGGCGCCAAGCTGTCGGCCACGATCCAACTTACCCGCATCTTGTTTTTGAGCCCCATGCTTCTGGGATTGAGTAGTGTTGTTGGAAGTGTTCTCCAATCACTCAAATCATTTGCGGTGTATGCGCTCTCCCCCATCCTCTACAATCTTGGCATTATGTTCGGCGCGCTCGTATTTGTACCGCGATTCGGCATCATCGGCTTGGCGTACGGCGTAATTCTTGGCGCATTTCTTCATCTGGCAATTCAGCTTCCCACATTGTTTACTCTGGGTTTTCGCTATTCCCCAGCGCTCCTCTGGCGCGATCCATCGGTGCGAGAAATTGCGTTGGCCACCTTGCCCCGCACACTTGGCCTGGCAATTACCCAGATCAATCTGGTTGTGATTACAAGCATCGCCTCGACCCTAGGGAGCGGCAGTATTGCCATTTTCACTCTGGCCAACAATTTGCAATATTTCCCCGTCGGAATCATTGGCATTTCATTCGCTTTGGCGGCCTTCCCGACACTGGCTAGCTTGAGCGCTGCCGGAGAAAAAGAAGCCATGGGTCGCGAACTTGGCAGCACACTCCGACAAATTATTTTTTTCCTCCTCCCCATCATGATGATCTTTATCCTCTTGCGCGCCCAGATTGTGCGAAGCGCGCTGGGCACCGGACGATTTGATTGGACTGCCACCATTGCCACGGCCGATGCGCTGGCTGTCTTTGCCTTATCTCTCTTGCCGCAATGTCTGGTGCCTGTGCTCGTGCGAACATTTTATGCCCTACACGATACCTGGACTCCATTTGCGATTGGCATTGCGACCGAAGCCACCACCATTGTCCTCAGCATTCTGCTCAAAGATTCTTTGCATGTCACAGGGCTCGCTCTGGCTTTTTCTGCGGCCATGTTCGTGCAGATGACGCTTCTGCTTATCTTTATCCGTCCCAAACTGGGACCATTCACCGGACCAACATGGATCCAGACTGCGTTCAAACTTTCGATCGCTACCGGACTCATGGCGCTGACGATCCAGGCAGTCAAACTCCCTCTCTCGAATTTTGTCGACATGACCAAATTCTGGGGCATTTTTCTCCAGGGCGCTGCGGCCAGTGTGGCTGGTCTTGGGCTCTACATCGCGCTGTGCGCGCTCTTCCAAATCGAAGAATTGCGCCATGTAAAAGACAGCCTTGCCAAGCGCTGGCTCCATCTGCGCGGACTTGAAGTGGATGTGCAGGAAATTGAGAGAATGTAAAAACTATTTCTTCTTCTTTTCTTTTCCAAACAAATCAGGCCAGCTAATCCAGCCAGTGTCTTTATAGGCCACATCTGGATTTGACAGCCAATTCGGGTATTCTTTGTATATTTTTTTATATTCTGTAACTGATTCAATCCCTGCTTTTATTACACTTTTCTTAAAATCTTCAAAATCCAAACGCTGTTCTTCTTCCCTTCCCAAGAAAGCATCCCAACCCTTCCATTCATTTACATAGCTTTTATCCGGTCGAGAAGGCCAACCTGGATATTGCTTATACTTCATATCATATTCAGCAGCATTCTTAATACCAGCTTGTTGAACTTGATACGACAAATCCTCAAGTGACATTTTTTTAGTGCCTAGGAATTCTCTCCAGCCGGTCCATTCCTGTTTATAGGTTGTTTGGGGAGTGGATGGCCAATTTTTGTGTTGTTTAAAGCTTGCTATATACTCCTCCTGAGACTTGACCCCAATCCTTTGAACTTCTCTTTTAAGCTCCAGGAAAGGTAAAAAAAATTTAAGCTCCTTACCCAAAAAATTATCCCATCCCGTCCACTGATCTTTATACATTTGTTCTGGATTTGCTGGCCAACGCGTATGAATACCTGTTTTATATTCTTTATGATACTCACTTACGCTTTGTATATTTAATACAAGTATCTCTTTTCGTAATTCTTCAAATATTAAATATCCTTCCTTACCCAAAAAATTATCCCATCCCGTCCACTGATCTTTATACGTATTATTTGGATTGGACGGCCAACCAGGATTTTGATTATAAGCCTGTTTATATTTTTCGCTTGAGTCTATACTTTTTTTTCTTACTTCATCTTGAAGTAAAGTAAAAGGTAAAAATCCTTCCTTACCCAAAAAATTATCCCAGCCTTTCCACCCCTCTTTAAAAAAATCATCTGGTGTTGAAGGCCACCCAGGAAATTGTTTGTAATGATTTATATAATCTAATTTATTCTTTATCCCAGCTGCTCTTACTTGTCTCTGTAATTCTTCAAATGCTAAAAAATCTTTTATTTTATTTCCAGAAGCTTTAGCACTGGAAACAATCCTCATTATCTCATCTGTATCAACAACTACTTCGATTCCCTCAACATCAATCGTTGGCAATTTGGGGCCGCCACCGCCGCCGCCATTTCCAGGTCCTTTTGGTCGAAACTCAACGCCATCAACCACTTCCGCAAATAATACCGATGGCCGTTTATTTCTTTTATCAATATCCAAAAAATCTACGACGTAGGCATGTTTCTTGGCATCTGCTGGGTTGAGACGGAGCACGCGCCCGCCGCGCTGTTCGGCAACCACCATCGAGCGGGTCGGCGCCAAATTGAGGCAAACACTAGCCTTTGGTGCATCAAAACCTGTTACCAAGATATCAGCATTACAGAGCACCTTGGTCTCGCCGGCAGCAAATCGCTTTTTTATTTCCTCTTGTTCGGCCGGCGGGGTGTTGCCGCTGATCGCTTCGGCTGGCACTCCAGCTTCGGTAAACAGCTCCGCCATTTTTTCGGCATGGGCCACGCCAACACAATAGACAATGGCGGTTTTATCTTTGAACGCCTGCCCATACAATTGCACGGCTGCGCGATTGCGTGCTTCGATATTGACTGCACGCTGTAAATCAGCCTGATCATAGTCCCCATTGCTCATCACCCGAATATTGGACAAATCCACTTCAGTTTTTGCAATCACCGAAGAAACAGGCGACAAAAGCCCATCCTCTACTGCCTCGCGAATAGTCATGGAGTGAATTTCCGTATTCAGCAAATTTTTTACCCCTTTCTTCTGTGAATAATCCGGAGTGGCGGTAAACCCAAGCTTCACGGCGTTTTTGAATGTATGTATCGCCTTTTTACGAGCGGGACTCAGCGACACATGCACCTCATCCAAAATCAGGCAGTCAAAATCTTCTGGTGAAAAAACGCCATTTTTCAATTGATTCAGGAGAGAATCGTAGGTCGTAATCGTCACCTGGCGATCGTACTCTTTGGCTTCACTATAAATCTTTCCCACATCCAAGTCTGGGGCAAATTCACTTAGTTTTTCTTTGGTCTGCCCAATCAAGAGCCTGGTCGGAACCACGATCAATGTTTTGAGATTAATGGCTTCTATTAGTTCAGAAAAAAGCACCGTCTTGCCAAATCCTGTGGGCAATTTGACGTATCCTTCTCTTCCACCATGCTCCAAAAAATTGCGAATATCTTCAAATACCGTGAATTGCTTCTCTTTGAGCGTCGTCTCTGTTTCCCCTGTCTTGTGCTCTTGAATGTAGCGATCGAGAGCATTGAGCGCGGCGAGCCACTTCTTCATGTCTTCGATTTTTTCGGGAGATAAGGCCGCCTCTGTGTCTTCGACCTCACGGACATCGGGATGGCGAAACGCATTGAGCTCGCGCAACAATTTGATATACATGTCATACCGCGCTCCATATTTTTCTTTTATCTCACCAATCGGCATCTTTAAAACCTCATTCTCCGAGGCAGAAGGCGGCGTCAAAGAACTTTTTTCTTCGTTTCCCAAACGTTCGTTGGACGATGCCAGCTGATACTCAAGTTCTTGCTTTGATCGCATGCGTGATTCTCGAGGAGACATAAAAAATTGCTAGAAACGAATATTCTTATTGTAGCGCAGAGTGTGTTGCATCGTCTACTGGCAGAAAAAATAAAACCCGCTCTTTTCCTCTTCACAGAGCGGGTAGACTATGATATGGTACGAGGGCGTTACGGAGAAGGCTGTATCTCTATTGGCACAGGAACAAGACCAAAACGTCTTGCTTGGCCGTCTTTGCTTGACCTCTCCAAAAGGAGAAACGCAGCGCATTCTCCAGTTGCTTCGTCAAGAAGACAATACAGCCGTCCACCGCCAGCATATGGGCTGACCGAATACTCGCTTGTCTTTGAAACACCATTTCCAATCTTTTTCAGAAACAGTGTCTTTGGCGGATCTGGCAGATCCGATGCTTGGTCAAAACACGGACGAGGCACTGGAGCAGGACAAGAGACGGGTGGATTTGCTGCGACCGAAACTTTTCCAGAACCCAATCTTTTGAGTTCCGTTAGACCTCCGACAAAAATGATCACCGTTATTCCCAAAACCGCAAACCGACGCCACCACACTTTCCAAAAATCCTTCATGATACGCTCCTCCGTATTCCCAGTATGGCACAGATAAGAA
>CAYNXQ010000050.1:0-6779 GCA_964401185.1 uncultured Gammaproteobacteria bacterium
GTCCGCTCGACCACGGGCGGCAAAACTGTAGCGAGTATGTCGATTGCCACCAAGCGCACCTGGACCGATGCCGCTGGTGCCAAACAGGAAAAGTCTGAATTTCACAATTGCGTCCTCTGGGGCCGACTGGGCGAAATCGCCGGTCAGTACCTGACCAAAGGCCGTCGTGTCTATGTCGAAGGGCACCTGCAGACGCGCGACTGGACAGGAAATGATGGCGTGAAACGCTATCGCACCGAGATCAATGTGGAAAACATGATCATGCTCGATGGTCCGCGCGGAGCCAGTGGCGCTACACCGACCGCGTCACCAATCGAAGATGTTGCCACATCTGCGCCCATTGGGATGGAGCCAGCGGTGGAAGAGATCAAAGTTGAAGACATCCCATTCTAAACTGTCGATTCCCTATGTATCAATCACAAAATCAGAACAAGAAAACGGAAGAAAAGAAGAGCTGCTACTACTGCGTCAATCGCGCGACTGCAGTAGATTACAAAGACGTCCAGATTCTCCGCCGGTTTGTGTCTTCCTATATGAAGATCGCACCACCGCGCCGATCAGGACTCTGCGGCCTTCACCAGCGCAAAGTTGCCCGCGCAATCAAGCAGGCACGCATCGCTGGACTCATGGCATTCATGCCACGCTAAGAGATATCCCCAAGAAAACATCCCCAAAGCGGGATGTTTTTTGTTGCTTTTGATTGTGCTATACTACGGTGCGAAGTGTAAAGGCTAAAGTAAAAAAGTAAAAAGATCTTTTGCCTTTTTCGTTTTACCTTCTGTCTTTTTATGACACGCACATTAACTGTACGTAAAGGCGTGATTACCGTCGCTGGCCTTGGCACGCGATTTCTCCCTGCTACCAAAGCCATGCCAAAAGAAATGCTGCCCGTGCTCGACAAGCCGGTGGTTCAGTATATTGTCGAAGAAATGGCGGCCAGTGGCATCCAGGAGATCATCTTTGTTACCAGTTCGCAGAAACGCGCCATCGAAGATCATTTCGATCGTGACCGTGATTTGGAGCGCTATCTCTCCGAAAAGGGCAAGTTGGATCGCATCCAGCCGCTGATCGAACTCACCCAAAAAGTCCGTTTTTTCTATACCCGTCAGTCCGAGCCTCTGGGCAATGGGCACGCTCTACTGTGCGCCCGCGAATTTTTGGGCGACGAACCTTTTGTTTTTTCCGATGGCGACAGCATTATTGATGCTGAATTGCCAGTGACACATCAGTTGCTCCAGGTATTTGCGCGGCAGAAGTCTTCAGTAATTGGCGTCCAGCGCATCACTGATCGCGAGGCGATGACCAAATATGGCAATATCTATGGCAAGGAGACTCGGGATGCGAAGCTGTTTCGGGTGGAGCGATTTCAGGAAAAGCCTCATGTCACCGAAGTCTCTCCTCACGGCTTGATCGTTGGCGGCATGCGTTATGTCTTTACAAAAGATATTTGGGAGTGTCTCCAAGAACAAAAAGAAGGCAAGGATGGCGAGATCTGGCTCTCGGATGCTGCCAATGCCCTGGCCCAGAAGAAACCATTTTACGCTTACGAATATGAAGGACAGTATTTTGATACAGGAAACAAAGTAGCCCTGCTCAAAGCAGCCATTCATTTTGCTCAAAAAGAAGGTTTGTTGTAACTGTCTATGTTCAAGAAAAAGATTTTGTTCCTAGGCCTACTGCTTGTTGGTTTTCTTTTTGTACAAGAGAGAGCTTTGGCGGCAATCACCTGGACGGGGATAACACCTCCGGCAGGGGATACGTCGGTCAATGGTTCTTGTGTCAGCGCCTCGAACCCGAGCAAACAAAAGTACGTTGGAAATTTCCGAAATCAGACGCTGTCCGAAACAGGCATTTATTATTGTGAAAACGGTGATACGCTTCAGGGGCAATTCAACGATCAGCTGTTTGGTCCAGGATCAAATATTACTCCAGGCGGCACCCGGACTTCGATCACGACTCCGGTGATCATTGACGCTGCTTGTGGCCCTGCGCAAGTTGAGCCTGACCTTGTCTGCAGTATCACCAGCGGCCCGACTGCCTCTGCCGAAAATCCCACAGATCATTGGATTTGTGTCTTGCATTACGATAAACCGCAGATGGATCCATTTACGAATACCATGGAGACAGATTCTTGTACCAATCTGAAGGAACAGCGGAATGTTCAGACAGAAACAGAAGCAAAAAAAGTTTGTTATTCCTACTGTGATCCAACTCAGGTGACCAATGGCACACCGGCAACTTCGTGTGTTTTTATCAATAGCCTCACCTGTAGTGACTACGCCGGACTCTCCAGTGCCAAAAAGGGTGCCTACTCTGTGCCATTTGAATTGCCAACTGGCGTTGGCGCTGCTCTCAATCATCTCCAGGCTGGGTCGCTATCGGGCCTTATCGGTCTTATTATTCGCGGTGCTTTGGGAATTATCGGAACGATCGCACTTCTTATCTTTATCTATGGTGGAGTGCTATGGATGACGGCCCGGGGCAATAGCAGTCAAATAGAAAAAGCCATGCAGACGATCCTTTGGGGCGGTCTGGGCGTGGTCGTTATGCTGAGTAGCTACGCAATTGTAGACTATATCTTCAAAGCTTTTCAATAATATGCGTTTCAAGATTCGCCCCTTTAACTTACTTTGCCTACTTAGCTTAAGCTGCTTACTGCTGGTCACAGGTTTGGGTTGTTCTGGTCTTACGGCAGAGCAACAAGCGGCGATTCAACCGATCACCCTCAACTACTGGACAGTGTTTGGCAACGTGGATCAACTCAAGAAATTGGCTGCGGATTACAAAAAGATTCGTCCGTATGTCACGGTCAATATTCGTCAGTTGCGCTACGAAGAATTCGATACCGTCTTTACCAATGCCCTGGCCGAAGACGTGGGACCAGATATTATCTCGGTTCAGACACGCAATCTGCGCAAATATCAAAATCGCTTGTCTTCTATGCCTGTCTCGGTCAAGGTTGCGCATGAAGAAATCCAGACCAGCGGCTACCAATCACAGACAGTGGTGACCTTCGAGACCAATGTTTTGCCAACCTTAGACGCGATCAAGAAAAATTATATTTCCACTGTGGCCGATGATATTACGATTGGTGGCACGATCTATGGCCTGCCCCTCACCGCCGACACGATGGCGCTCTATTACAACAAGGATCTCCTCGACAAAGCTGGTATTGCTCTGCCGCCCTCGACTTGGGATCAGTTTAGCGAGGATGTGAAGAAGACGACCAAGTACGACAAGAAGGGGAATATCGTTCAGGCAGGCGCGGCCATCGGCACTGGCCCAACGGTTGACCATGCCTTTGATATTCTCTCGCTTCTCATGATGCAAAATGGTTTGCCGATGGCCACTGGCAACCAGGTGACATTCGCCGATGGTGTGGACCGCGCGGGTGAGACCCATCCGGCAGTCGAAGCCCTGCGATTTTA
This sequence comes from uncultured Gammaproteobacteria bacterium, assembly GCA_964401185.1. Taxonomy (GTDB): domain Bacteria; phylum Patescibacteriota; class Patescibacteriia; order Magasanikbacterales; family UBA922; genus JAHFIC01. The sequence goes on from CAYNXQ010000050.1 coordinate 3,429, forward strand.
TACTGATTTTGCCAGGCCAACCAAAGATATCTACACCTGGAATGATACGCTTGGCAAAGCAATTGATGCTTTTGCTGCTGGCAAAGTAGTATTTTTCCTTGGGTTCGGTTTTGACTATGGTCAGATTTTGGCGCGCGCGCCGCAGCTCAATATTTCTGTTTCATCGATTCCACAGCTCAACACCAATTCGCCGGTTGATATTGCCAATTATTGGGTTGAAACAGTAGTCAAGAAGTCGGCCCATCAGAACGAAGCCTGGGATTTTATCCGATTCCTGTCGGCGCCAAGCAATATCAAGACCTATTCCAAAGCTGTGGGTGAACCCAGCCCACTGCGTGCCGACATTGCCGATCAGTCGGCCGACCCAGTACTAGGACCATTCGCCAATCAACTGCTGCGTGCCCATGACTGGTACCATGGTCGCGATATTGATGCTGCCAGTCGTGCCATGATTGATTTGATTACCGGATATCTAGCGCCAATCGACCCAAGTACTGATCCGGCTCGCCGAGATGCTGCACTATTTTCCAACGCACAGGCGGTTATCCAACAAACATTCTAGTCGATAGCTTATAGCTTCGCTAGCTTTTATTCGCTTAATAGGTATGAAAAGTTCCTGGCAGAAGAAAATTTTCCTCCAACTCACCGTCGTTGCAACCTTTCTGGCGAGTGCTTTCTTGGCAACTCCAGTCAGTGCTCAGACAGGGAATGTGTGTTGTATTATAAAAAAACAACAGACGGTCTACACATGCAACACAAGCCAGCATACTTTCTCGGTAAAAAATCCTAGCACCGATGTGACTGATTTGGGCTCTGCCTGCACATTGGTGGATGCATCACACCCCTGCACTGTGGGAACTACCAGGACGAACATTACCTATAGCAACCTCAGTGGAGGAGGATTTTTGTGCAGTCCAGACCCTTCTCTTTCACAATGGGCTGGCAATACTTATGACAATGAATCAGTGACAGAACAAACCATACAGCAAGTGGTGTGTACAAGTCAGCAACTTTGTGTTCAGCAACTCAACCAATTGACTGATTGTAGTCAACTAAAGGGGGCTTTGAGCTGTCAATCAAACCCGAATTGTTTCTTTTATTCTAGTACCAACGAATGTTTCAACCGCAGTGATTCTGGTGTATGTGATCGTATTACTGATCAGGCCTACTGCGGGACAGTGGATAAACCGAGCACTCAAGGGTCACTTGTGTGTGCCTGGGATACTACTTCAGGGCGGTGCACTTCTCGGGTAGAATCCACCTTTGCGAGTCGCTATGCGAGAACCAATGGCTGGCTGCCGGCCTGTGCTTACGCTGGCAATTGTCGCAGTGTCAATGATTTGGTGGAGGTTGGGCTTGATTTGGTCAAGCTTGGATTTAGCCTGATCGGGTCTATCGCATTTCTTATGTTTGTCTACGGCGGATTCACCATTATTCTGTCATTTGGCAATAGCGAGAAGGTGAAACATGGCCAGCAAATCCTGGTAGCGGCAGTCATCGGTATTATTATCTCCCTAAGCGCTTATCTGCTCGTGCAATTTCTGGTCGGTGCTCTGGGGGCCGCGGCAGGGAGCGCCATTCAGTAAGCTCATAATGATTTTTATGCGTCGTTTTCTCTATTCTTTGGCACTCGTTCTTGGTTTGCTCACCCTTTCTATTCTGCCAGTATCAGCCCAGGAAGCCATACCGCCAGATGTCGTTGGTCCGCCAGTACCAGCGACACCTGTCTCGAAACCTTTCTGTAGCTATGACAAAGAAGACGGAACACATGGCTGCGAAAACCTTTGGCAGGATAAGGATAATGATACACAAGAAATTATTGATCAGCGTTGTACGAATTTGTGCCCGACAATTGGGGGGAGTAATTGTGAAACCTTGGCTGACTGCCCAATTTCTCTTGCCAATCCGCTCCGGGTGCCAAAAATTCCTCTTTCCAATCCTACTGGCGTCAGTCCAAATGGAACCAATGGCATTGCCGATTTGATTGGGCATTTTATTGGCCAGGTGCTCTCGGTGGTCGGCGCTATTACGCTGGCAGTTTTCATTTATGGAGGGTTTCGTTGGCTCACTTCCGCCGGAAACGAAGAAAAAGTGAAAGAAGGTTCACAGACAATGCTCTATGCTGCGCTCGGTTTGTTTATCATCTTCGCCAGTTATGGTATACTTTCGGTTGTCCTAAGTACGCTCGCCAGATGATAGCGATTGTGGATGAAATCAGAAAAAAAGATTGATTTTTTCATTGCGCCTGGTCCGTGCATCAGGTAAAATATAACCAGATCTATGAGCATCTTACAGCGAAAGGGGGTGAATATATGAGTTTAAAGTCAAAAATGATTCAGCACCGCGCCGCGATCGGCATCGGTCTGACTCTCGCCGCCAGTTTTGCTATGACCGGAATCGCGTCAGCAGCAACCGTCGGTGATTTTGGTCTTGGCTATGGCTCGTCCACAGGTCTCGGCAATACTGATGTTCGCACAACTATCGCGAGTATCATCAACGTTGCTTTGAGTCTTCTTGGTATCATCGCCCTCGTTATTATCTTGGTCGGTGGTTTCAAATGGATGACAGCCGGTGGCAACGAAGAGAAAGTTGGCGAAGCGCGCAAACTGATCTTCTCGGGTATCATCGGTTTGGCGATCATCTTGAGTGCATTTGCAATCGCCAGTTTCGTTTTGAACCAATTGAAGACAGCTACAGGAGCGTCATAATTTTCGATCTCCCGGGGCAGGGGCGGCGCAAGTTTCCGCGCGGCTGTCTCTGCCCTCCCGGAGGTAAACAAAGTTAAAAGTATAAAGTCAAAAGTAAAAAGATCTTTTGCCTTTTGCCTTTCTACTTTTTCCTTGTATGAAGAAAATACTTCTTTCTCTCGTTGTGCCATTTATCCTGGCCTTGAGTTTTGTCCCAAGCCTGGCTTTGGCTCAGTGCGACAGCCCCAGTGATCCGCTCGGCGTGGGTTGCGGCGCAGCGTCTGGCCTTGGTTCCACAGATATTCGTTTTATTGTAGCGCGCATTATCGAGGCATCGCTCGGGATTTTGGGGATGTTGGCGATTGTCCTTATTGTCTACGCTGGCTATACCTGGATGACTGCAGCTGGCAACGAAGACAAAGTCGAGACCGCCAAGAAAACGCTCTATGCCGCGGTGATCGGTCTTGTGATAATCCTCTCGGCCTATGCAGCTACGGATTTTGTGCTCCGCCAGCTGTATCGCGCCACTACTGGATCTACCTATCCCATTACTGGCTAGATTTGATATGCGGTATAAGCAAGTTAAGCAGAGTAGGCAGCTTAGGCAACCGGAATCTGCAGCGTCTGGCCGGCCATGATGTCGTCGGCACTGGACAGGTGGTTG
>CAYNXQ010000051.1:0-6618 GCA_964401185.1 uncultured Gammaproteobacteria bacterium
CCGGAGTGCGGCACGCTGCCATAGCGGCGCGTATCCAAATACCATTCATAATCCTTCTCTGGCAGACCCTCGTGGCGAATCCGCTGCAAGAGCAAATCAAAATTGTCTTCGCGTTGTGATCCGCCAATAATCTCCCCTGCTCCTTCGGTGGCAATCAGGTCGTCGTTCAAGACGCGGGAATCATTCTCGGGATCAATCTTCATGTAAAATGGCTTGATTGTCTTTGGCCATTTTTCGATAAATACCGGCACTGACGAATCTTTGGTCAGCAGACCCTCGTCATCATTGCCCAGATCTTCGCCGTGTTTAATATCAGAACCAAGCTGATTGAGTTTTACAATCGCTTCGTCGTAGGTGTAGCGCGTAAACGGCAAATCAACCACTTTTTGCAATGGTTCAACTGATCGTTCGAGGAGCGCGAGCTCGGTCGCGCATTCGGCCAAACATTTTTTCATAATATGTTTGATCAGACCTTCCTGAATCTGCAGGTTCTCGGCATGATCCACGAATGCGGCTTCGGCATCCATCATCCAGAACTCGGCCAAGTGACGCTTGGTCTTGGACTTCTCTGCGCGAAACACCGGACCAAAATCATAACAGCGACCGACCGAAGCAATCGCCGCTTCGATGTAGAGTTGTCCGGATTGCGACAGATAGGCAGTCCCCTCGTCGAAATATGGCACCGGAAAAAGTGTTGTTGTGCCTTCGCAGGCGTTGGGGGTGAAGATAGGTGAATCAACTTTGATAAATTGTTTAAGATGGAGATACTCGTTGATGGCAGTGATGATAACATCGCGCACGCGCAAAATCGCCCATTGCCGATGGCTGCGCAACCACAGATGGCGATTGTCCATCAGAAATTCAGGGCCATGTTCTTTGTTGGCAATCGGATATTCCTCGGCCAATTGGATGATCTGGAGTTCCGAGACCTGCAATTCAAACACGCCGGGGCGCTTGGGATGAGCGCTCACTTTGCCTTTCAAAATAACCGAAGATTCCAAAGTCACCCTTTCGACAGCTGCCCAACTCTCTGTTGGTGCCGAGGCTTTGGCCACGACTGCTTGGATAAAACCAGACCCATCGCGCAATTCCAAAAATGCGATCGAACCGCTGGATCGATGGCTTGTCACCCAGCCTGCCAGAACAACTTCTTGGCCAACGGTTGCGGCAGTGATTTTTTGGATAGTAGATGTGCGAAACATAGAGAAAAAGATGCCCGTATCGTAGCACAAGCAGGGCAATTTGGCAAGGGGTCCAGACAGTGTATACTAAAAAAGGAGGTGCTCTTTTTATGGAAAAATTGAGCCGACGAGCCTGTCGTCGCTGCGGATTTCAAACCATGTTCATTTACCAATACGAAGGACTCGTGGTCCTGTGCTGCGGGACATGCGGACGCCAAACTGAAAGGAGGATTCGTGAAAGATCGCAAACATCCTACTCACCGGCTACGCCAGAAAAATCCGAGGCGAAAGGCTGAACTTGCGATTATTCTTTCCATCGCCAGCAGCGCCATGGTCTGGTTCCTCTATAGCATGACCGGTGTATTCTGGACGTCATTCCTTTCTATCTCTTGTATCTATATTGGCGCACTCTTCGCCTGGATTCTGCAGGCGGTCATGGGAGACGAACTCGGATACCACTACGTCTTCTGCCTCTCCTGTGGCCGGTGTCTTGGGCGAATCAAGGTTCATGGAAAAATCTCCCCGCTCTGTGCGCGCTGCGGTGCTTACCTGCCCGATCTTGATCACGAAGACACGTCTTAACCTCTCGATTGGATGCGAGAGGTTTTTATTTGCTATACTTACGCTATCTTACTTTTACCATATGCCTCGTCGCCATTGGTTTTTTCTACCATTTCTCATTTTACCAATCATATCATCTATTTTTCTTACCACTTCAGTCCTGGCGATCGACGATTCTGGCCATTACGATCAAACCGAATGCAGCAGCCTTGGATTTGACTGGTGCACCCCGAATACTGGAAGTCAGTATTGTTCTGGCAATTTTGACAGCCCAAACAAAGAATGCCCTCTCTACAATCAGACAGACTGTGAAGCCAAAGGAAGAAATTGGTGCAACGATGGTACCACGACCTGGTGTGCATATACAGGCGACACCTGCCCCACCAATCCGATCACAACGGGCGCTGCTTGTGTCGTGGTCGACAGTACCAGCAGCATTGTCCCGACTATAGATGGACCAGACACAGGAACAGGCTACGCCAAACAAGCGCAAAACGTGTCGGGCGGAGCTGCCATCCAAACAGCCTGTACCACTGACATCTTTACCAGTCTCTTGCAAACCTATTGCCAGACAAATACTGCCCCAGCCAACCGCATGGTATTGTATTTCAATGACAGTGGCTCGCCTGCGCTCGATTGCAGTATTCGCGGTTGTGCGCCGATCTCCTGTGCCACAGTACCACCCCCACCACCTCCGCCACCGCCGCCACCCAGCGCGAGTGAAGACATCATTCTGCCTACAGAGGAAACCACCTCCACTTCGTCTACGCCGAGTACCAGTTCAACAACTCTGCTCATGGCAACGAGCACACTGCTCACTGTTTCAAGTACGCTGAAAATTTCTTCATCAACAACATCAACTGTTCTCTTGGCAACATCCACCGAAGCCTTGGCAAAAAAAGAAAGATCCGCGCTCCCCAAAGTCATTGATGTGCGCGCTGGCGCCAAAGCCCTGAAGCAACTTCGGTCTAGCACCCTTATCATCTCACGCACGTTGAATAATCTGGATACGATCGTACAAAAAATGGAAAAAAATGGTCTATGGGTAGATACCAAATTAATCAAAACGTTTGTTGATGTCCGAAGCAATTCCAATCAAATCCAAAAGGCAAAAGCCTACAATGACATTGTTGATGTCTCTAGACAACTTCTGGCGCATACACAGACCATCAACACTATTCTCCCGACCATGCAGAAACTCTCTCGCCTGGCAGAGACGATGAAACTCCTCATGAGTCGGCTGGCGCTGGAAGAAAAAAACCTCGCGCTCGCTTTGAACCGCGAAGCCCGTCTTGGACACAATGTGCAGGCAGAACGTCAGGCACTGCAACCACTGCTCGATGAAATACGAGCAGGGCTTAGTTCATTGAAACGTGGTACGGTGAGTCTGGCTGACATTCCGGATTTTGTGGATATACATATCGTGACACCACTGAACCAGCTGGATCAAAAAATTGCCGAACTTCGCGGTTTGCGCTTCAATTCTGCCGCAGCTGCCCGATTCCAAAAACAGATTCAAAACACTCTGACCACCGGCGGGACAAATGTGAAAAAAATTGATACCGATGCGATTGGTCACTCTATGTTATAAGAAGAAATAAATTGACTCGGATCGCGCCACCACGACAATCGCGTGTATTTCTCCCCCGTGTTTCCTCGCTTCCAAAAACCAACCAAGACTCGGCCGCGCCAGGGCCCGGCGTAGATGGCGAAATGCAGATGTGCGTCGACCCAATGTCCGTTTGTTGGAGTATTTCCCCGAGCAATCACTCCCAGGCGCTGTCCCAATTCCACCCGATCCCCTTTCTTTACTGCAATCTGATCCAGGTGCGCATAGAGAGAATAAAAAGTTTTCCCAGTTTTCTGATGCCGATGTCCGATAATAATGATATTGCCCCAGTCGCCCTTTTCCAGAGTTCCCGGATGATACCCTTGGTAAACTACCCGACCGGCGCCGATGGATCGAACTGGGCTGCCTGCGCGGCGATCGACATCTTCACCAAGATGCAAGCCCCAAAAAATTCCGCGATAACTACACGGTGTTTTAAAAGCATCACTATTACAGCGATAGCGATGAAGGGGCGGCTCAAGTGTGCGGGCAGTGGGGTACGTCATAGCTTATTTTTCTTGTCATAATACATCGTGTTACTGATATTCGTCCACAGCTGTGGAAACGTGTGGTTTACTAGGGGCCTATTCATTTTAACTTCTCATGCGTATGCTCAATGCGCACAAAAGTGGTATGGCCGTTGGCGGCGTCCTCGGTCTGTGGCATCTCGTCTGGTCACTGTTGGTGGCCTTCAAATTGGCGGCTCCGCTCATGAACTGGCTCTACCAGTTGCACTCGGTCAGGGCGACCTACACCGTGCTGCCATTCAATTTTCTGAACTCGCTGTATCTGGTCGTAATCGCATCACTCATTGGCTACGCGATGGGTTGGACATTCGCCACCATCTGGAACATGATCAAAGGGAAAAAGTAATTTGGAAATAGAAGTTCTGCAAAACCGCCCCGAAAAACCGGGGCGGTTTTTTTCGTTTTGAAATGAACATTCCTGCAGGGGGATAACTTCTTATCTCAAAGAAACAAAATGTGCTATCATATACTTATGAAATAAAAGAAAAATCATGAAAAAGTTCATCTTTCTTTTTTGTGTATTCATCCTCGCTGTCGGCGCACCCAGTCTGGCTCTTGCCACGGCTCGTTTTAGTCCAGGAGAAACATTGAATCCCAGCTGTTCCCCAACTGATCCCGATTGCACTGTCTCCACGCCCCGTCTTCCGGACACTTTTGTCGTGTCTGATCTGGCTGCCCGGGATGCCATCCCAAACGTAGCTGTAGGGGATGTCGCGATCGTGACCAGTCTCAATGAAACCTATCAATTTACTCAAGGGAATGTCTGGCAAAAATTTTCCAAATCTATCCTGGCCAACGTATATCTGGTCTCAAACATTGCCGCCCGAGATGCCCTTCCCAATCTGCAGGCAGGCGATGTTGTGGTGGTAACCGATGTCAATGAGTCTTTCGTGCGCACGCAGACAGCCACATGGCAGATTTTTTCCAAAACACTCCTGGCAAATAATTACGTTGTCCCGGATCTCACAGCGCTCAATGCCTTGCCCGATCTTCAGGCTGGCGATACCGCGGTCGTTACCAGTATTAGCAAGTCATTTGTCCGCACTCAGGCCGGCCTCTGGCAAGAATTGCTTTCCCCACCAAGCATTGTAACGATCAAACATACCTATGTCGTCACCGATCTGGCCACGCGAGATGCACTACCAAATCTCGAAGCGGGAGACGTCGCCATTGTGACAAATTCGAATACAACATATATATATACGCAAGATAATACCTGGCAGCAGCTTTTGGTACCGGCTACCAATGCGGTGCTTTCGGTGAACAGTAAAACCGGAAGCGTTACTTTGAACTCCGATGATATCTCCGAAGGCATCTTGAACAAATATTACACCGATAGTCGCGCTCGTGGAGCAGTTTCTGTGTCGAGTCCTCTGTCGTACAATGCGCTGACTGGTGCATTTGGCTTTTCCTTTTCCTCACCACTTGTTTTAAACGGCTCCAGCCTTGGAATTGACCCAACACTCCTCAACTTGAGTGACTTGGGCGGCGTCTTGAGCGTGGCAAAAGGCGGAACTGGCGCGACCAGCGCTTCGGCTGCTATCGCTGGCCTGTTGCCCTCCATGAGCGGGAATAGCGGAAAATTTCTGACCACTGATGGCAGCGTTGTATCGTGGGGTACAGTCGCAGGGGCTGCCACCACCACCTGGGGCTCGATTGCTGGCACACTGACAAACCAAACGGATCTCACGACCGCTCTTTCCAACAAATTAACTTCGGCCCTTGCCTCTGGCGCAATCCTTGTCGGTAATGCATCCAACCTTGCAACTGCAGTAACGCTCTCTGGCGATGCAACGATATCAAATACGGGAGCACTGGCGTTGGTCGGAAGCGGCGTGGTTGCGGGAAGTTATGGAATTCCTTATGTCACAATTGATGCCAAGGGTAGGATTACTTCTGCCACACAACGGACCATCACCGGGACTGTCAACCGGCTTTCGGTCACCAATGGCAATGGCACAGCCGGAGACCCAACCGTGGATATTTCGGCAAGCTATGTCGGCCAATCTTCCATCACAACGCTGGGTACAATCACGGTCGGCACCTGGAACGGAACAACCATCGCCATGGCCAATGGCGGCACCAGCAATGGCAGTCTGGCAGCCACTGCCGGAGGAGTGCTCTATACCGACGGATCAAAAGTAGTCAATTCCGGCGCTGGCACGGCCAACCAAGTGCTCATGTCAAATGGATCCAGCGCTCCCACCTGGACAAATGGCGGCACGATGATGTTCGCAGGAGATTCAAGCAATGCTTCTGTTAACAATACCACCCTATTCTTCCCGATGACGGACGGCGTGGCTGGAAATGCCACCGATTCCCAGGCAGGCACAAGAACACTGATCTCCAGAGCTGGCACGATAAAAAATCTCCGTGTCCTTTTGTCGGCTGTTTTGGCGGCAGGAAAAACAGGAAGTGTCACAGTGATGAAAAATGGTGTGGCCACAACGCTCCTCACGACTCTCGATACGATCAATACCAGTTTTAGCGATGTCAGTCACAGTTTTACTGTGGCGGCTGGAGATGAAATTGGTATAAAAGTGACCGAGACGGGCAATGTAAAATTTTCCTGGGCAGCTGATTTCACCTACTAAAAATCTATGAAAAAAATTTTTTCCAATAGACCGGTGGTGATTTCACTCTTTGTTATTCTGGTAGCTAGCGGCTTTTTGTATCACAGCTATCGCACATCAGCCAGCATGTACCAGCTTGCCGCCACCCCTCGCTTTGCTCCTGGCGA
>CAYNXQ010000052.1:0-6492 GCA_964401185.1 uncultured Gammaproteobacteria bacterium
CACCCCGGCCCTGCCGGATTTTGGCGTCGCCGTGGGCACAGCGGTCGATGTGGTTGGTGTTGGCAAGAAGAGCGCGATATTTCCCAAACGGTTTTCTCTGCCATTTCCCGCTGTCTTTGACACGCTCTCGGAGCGGCCGCGATTTGAAGAAATTTTGCCTCTGACAAAAATTGCTCTCGATGGTTTCGTAGCAGGGGAGTATGATCGGGTGGTCTTGGCCTATACCAAATACGAATCCAGTTTGCTCCAGACGCCAGTGGTTGCAGAATTGTTGCCGATTGGCGGGCTTGAAACGCGCAAGAAAGAAACCAATGATGCGGCAGAGTCCGATGTGCTCGACAGCTATTTGTTTGAACCAAATCCGCTGGAGGTGCTCAATACAATTTTGCCGCGATTGGCCGAGATGCAGATCTATCAGGCCGTGCTCGAATCGCTTGCCAGCGAACACAGCGCCCGGATGGTGGCGATGAAAAATGCCAACACTTCGGCCGGTGACATGCTTACGGAGCTGCGACTCAGTTTCAACAAAGCGCGGCAAGCCGGGATTACGCAAGAAATTTCCGAAATTGTCGGCGGGGCAGCGGCGCTAGAGTAACTCTAGGCTTTTGGCTTATCGCTTTTAGAAATTTCTAGAAGCGAACAGCTAACAGCTAACTGCGTGATATGAATAAAGGAACAATCTCACAAATTATTGGTGTCGTGGTTGATGTGCACTTTCCAGAAACTCTGCCCGAAATTTTTCATGCTCTGGAAGTTGCCCTTGGCGACAAAAAAATTATTCTCGAAGTCGAGCAGCATCTGGGCGGCAATCTGGTGCGCACTATCTCGATGGGCCCGACCGATGGCTTGGCGCGCGGCGCCGAAGTGGTAGATACTGGTGCGCCGATCTCGGTCGCCGTGGGCGCGGAGACCTTGGGCCGCATGTGCGACGTGGTGGGCAATCCGATCGATGGCAAGGGCGCGATCAAATCCAAGAAAAAATATCCGATTCATCGCGAAGCCCCGGCATTTGCCGAGCAGTCGCAAAAAACCGAAATTCTGGAAACCGGGATCAAAGTGATTGACTTGCTTTGTCCATTTCTCAAGGGGGGGAAAGTGGGGCTCTTTGGCGGCGCCGGCGTGGGCAAGACAGTAATCATTCAGGAACTTATTCGCAATATTGCTCAGGAACACGGGGGATATTCGATGTTTGCCGGAGTGGGGGAACGTACTCGCGAAGGCAATGACCTCTATCGCGAAATGGAAGAATCCGGCGTGCTCGACAAGACGGCACTGGTCTTTGGTCAGATGAACGAACCACCAGGGGCCCGCGCTCGGGTTGCGCTTACTGCGCTTGCCATGGCCGAATATTTTCGCGACGAAGAAGGCCGCGACTTGCTGGTCTTTATCGACAATATTTTTCGCTTTACTCAGGCCGGTTCCGAAGTGTCAGCCTTGCTTGGCCGCATGCCATCGGCAGTGGGGTATCAGCCAACACTCGCCACCGAAATGGGCGCGCTTCAGGAACGCATTACCTCGACCAGCAAAGGCTCGATTACCTCGGTGCAGGCAGTCTACGTGCCAGCCGACGACCTTACCGACCCAGCCCCAGCCACCACTTTTGCTCACCTGGATTCGACCGTTGTGCTCAATCGATCGCTCTCCGAATTGGGGATTTATCCGGCCGTCGATCCGCTTGACTCCACCTCGACCATGCTTGATCCAGTGATTGTCGGCGAGGCGCATTACAAGACCGCGCTTGAAGTCCAGCGCGTGCTCCAGCGCTACAAGGATTTGCAGGATATTATTGCGATTTTGGGGATGGAAGAATTGTCGGACGAAGACAAATTGGCCGTTACCCGCGCGCGCAAGATTCAGAAGTTTTTGTCCCAGCCATTTTTCGTGGCCGAGCAATTTACGGGCATGGAAGGAAAGTACGTGCCGGTGGCCGACACGGTAAAAGGCTTCCGCGAGATTCTGGATGGCAAGCATGATGACAAAAATGAACAAGCGTTTTATATGAAAGGTGGAATTGGAGAAGTTGTCTAAGTATGTTGATGCTCAAATTGATCACGCCCCAGGGAATTGCCTACGAAGATGCAATCGATCAAGTCTCGGTGCCTACAGCCACCGGTGAGATTACGATTTTGCCCGGACATATTCCGCTTATTTCTTTGCTGGCTGCCGGCGAATTGAAGATTAAGAAAGGGGATCATGAGACGGTTTTGGCTGTCTCTCCCTCTGGCGTGATAGAAGTGGGCAATGACAATACCGTTTCTATTTTGGCAGATACAGCCGAACGCGCCGAAGCGATTGATGTCGCCATGGCCGAAGCAGCCCGCGCTCGCGCCGAAGAACTTTTGAAACAGACCCAGTTTGCTGATGATCGCGAGTTTACTACGATCCAGGCTGCGATCGAACGCGAAGTCAACAAGATTCGGGTGGGGCAGAAATATCGCCATCTGAGAGCCCCGGAAAAATCAGTGAAAAAATCCTCTTGACAAAATTTTCTCTTTCGACTATCCTGATTTGGTCAAAGGTCGAAACTTTCTTCAGAACCCCGGGAGGGAAACTTCATGGAAGCTATGTCCAATCACATCGACGACGTTCTCGAAATCAACCGCCGCAACTCGGCACTCTACGTGAGTCCGGCCGTGACCGAAGAGCGCACCCGGTACCGCGATCGCCATCCCACCGAGATTTGTTTTCTCAAGTGCATGGATGGTCGTGTTCACGGTCCGGTGATTACCCAGACTCCACTGGGTATTATTCAGCCATTCCGCAATCTGGGCGGCCGATTTGATTTGGGCTGGCCAGTCTTTCAGCATACCTTCAAAAGCTGGCGGACATATGCGCGGCGCAAACGGCGAGATTGTCTGGCGATTGTGACCTATCACTTTTCTCGCAGCAACCCGCACTGGGGATGCGCCGGCTTCAACTACGATACGCCAGCCGCCTTTGCCTTTACAGGCAATTTGCGACGAGAGTTTATCGAAGACTTTGGTCAATCCGATGCCCTCTATACGATTCAATGCGGCATTGAGACCGATCTCGACGCGCTGATTCTCCACGGCGAGCAGGGTGAACGAATTGATATGGCCGAAGTGACCGATGCCTCCGAGAGTCATCTGGTGGCGTTGCTGCGCGGATTGTATCCCAAGATGTCTGCCCAGATGGTGGCGGATTTCTTGCCGCTCCTGCAGGGCAATATCGCCCACATTGCGGAAGTCCGTCGTCAGAGTCGTCCACCGCTCGAGCTCCAGCACAAGGAATGGATCCTGGCGGTTGGTCGCGGTTTTGATTGGCTCCACGAAATCAACCAGGCGCTGATTGTTGGCCCATTCGATTTGGAGCATATGGCCGATGCGATTGTGGTCGCGGGCAAAGTCCTCTTGAGCAATATCGAGCAGGGCCGCATCCAGGTATCGCCGAACAATGGCATTGTGCTTCTCACCTGCGTGCCGTATTTCGAACCAGCTGGTTCCGAACCCCGTCAGGCTGCGCGCAAAGCCAAGTATCTGGCCAATCTGGCGTCAACTGCGACCCAAAAAGAATTGCCTTTGCTCGTGCCCCATATCCAACGCCTCACCGGGACGGTGGATCAGAGCACGCGCCGGTTCAATGTCTTGGAACGCGACTGAAGAAATTTACTTTTGACACTCCCGAGCCAACCCTCGGGATTTTTTGTACAAAAAAACCGTTCCACAATCATGAAACGGTCGTGCCATTTTTTTCCTTCAGTTGGGAAAATCTTTGTCGTTCTTAGGTTCGCTGTCGGTTAGAAAGTCCAGTAGTTCTTTGTTATATCGTTTGCGCATAGTCTCTAGATCTTTGCTTGCCTTGTTTAGGACGAGTAGAGGAACAATTGTAAAGACCACAAGAAACAAAATCATCATTACTATCGCAAGTGTTTGTGACATTTTTTATCCTCCGTCATCAATTGTAAAGAGCTAGACAGCTCGGTTGCAGCCTGCGAAGAGTATAGCTTTTTCTTGTGATTTGTCAATGTCTGCGTTATGATGATAAGGCTATGCAAAAATCAACACTCAACCCTCGGCAAAAAGAAGCAGTGGAATATGCCTCTGGTCCGCTCTTGATTGTGGCTGGGGCAGGCACGGGCAAGACCACCGTGATTACCGAAAAGATTGCCTATCTCATCGAAAAAAAATTGGCCAAGCCAGAAGAAATTCTGGCCCTGACATTCACCGACAAAGCTGCCGAGGAAATGCAGGCCCGCGTGGATAGCGAGCTTGATTTGGGATATACCGAGCTGCAAATTTCTACCTTCCATACATTCTGCCAGGGGCTCTTGGAACAGTATGGATTGGCGATTGGCCTGCCCAATCATTTCAAACTTTTGACTGAGACGGATGCCTGGATACTCCTGCGCAAACATCTCTACGACTTGCCGCTGGCGTATTACCGGCCGATGGGCAATCCGACCAAGCACCTTGACGAACTGCTGCGTCATTTTTCCAAATGCAAAGACGAATTGATTACGCCCGAATCATATCTGGCGCATGCGGAAGGGTTGGCCCTGGATCATGATGATGCCGAAAAAATCGAGAAAGATCGGGTCACCGAACTGGCCAATTTGTATCACACCTACAATCAACTGCTCCTCGACAGCGCAAGTCTCGACTTTGGCGATCTGATTGCCTACACGATCAAACTCCTAACCGAGCGGCCGCAGATCAAGAAGCTCTTGCAGAATAAATATCGCTTTATTTTGGTAGATGAATTTCAAGATGTCAATTGGGCGCAGTACCAGCTGATTCGACTCCTCGCCGAGACATCGCAGCTGACTGTCGTCGGTGATGATGATCAGGCGATTTACGCATTTCGTGGCGCCTCGGTCGGTAATATTTTACGCTTTGTCGATGATTATCCGAATGCAAAACAAATTGTGCTCAATGAAAATTATCGCTCGGGCCAGGTGATTCTGGATACGGCCTACGCTTCCATTCAGAACAACAATCCTGATCGCCTGGAGGCTCGGCTGCAGATTGACAAAAAACTTCTGGCCAAAGGGGCGGTCGGCGCGGGCCAGGTCACTCATCTGGAAGGGGAAACGGCCGAAGAAGAAGTTGCGCTGGTGGTCGAAGAAATTATCCGCTTGAAAAAAGATTACCCCGATGCTACCTGGGATGATTTTGCGATTCTCATTCGCGCCAATGGGCATGCTGATCCGTTTATCCACGCGCTTCAGGTGGCGGGCATACCCTACGAATTTTTGGCGTCCTCTGGCCTCTACCGTCAGCCAGTCGTGCTCGATTGCATCAATTTTTTTATTGCCCTCACAGATTCCTCTGACGCGGCGGCTCTCTACCGATTGCTCCATCTGCCCAGTCTGCCCATGGACGAGGAGGATGTGCACAAACTCACGGGCGGCGCCAAGAAAAAAAGCATCAGTTATTTTGCAGCCTTATCGCGCGGCGAAGAATTTCACCTGTCATCCGATGGGCTTGTCCAGGTGGCCAAACTGCGCAGCTTGCTTGCCGATGGAATGTCGCGGATGAAGAGCGAGAAGCCAACCACAGTCCTTCTCCAATTTCTCGAGGAAAGTGGGTATCTCAAATTGCTTACCCACAAAGAAGAGCTGGGAAGCCCGGACTGGATTCGGCAGATTTATCACCTCAAGCAATTTTTTGATTTTGTCGGGCGCTATGAGACCGTGATTTTGGGAGCGCATGTGGCCGATCTGGTGGAGCATCTGCGCCAGAGCCTTGATTCCGGAGACGAAGGAAAATTGTTTGTGCCGACCGATACGCCCGATTCGGTGAACATCATGACCGTGCATGGGGCCAAGGGATTGGAATTTCGATTTGTGTTTGTGGTGAATCTGGTCGAAGAGCGATTTCCCACGCGTCGGCGCGGGGAGGGGATTGCGCTTCCCGAGGCGCTGATCCACGAGCAGAGTCCTGAAGGCGATGATCATATCGAAGAAGAGCGGCGGTTGTTTTATGTCGCCTCGACACGCGCCAAAGAGCGATTGTACTTTGCCAGCGCTACTGACTATGGCGGCGCGCGCGCCAAAAAGATCAGTCGATTTCTTTTTGAATTGGGCTTCGGCAAAAAATCCGCTGCCGCCAAAACGATCCGTGTCGCAGCATTGTCCCGCAGCGCTGCTCATGTACCTGTCGAGGAAGGGCCTGGCGCTTTTGTCTTTACGCCGCCAACCACATTCTCTTTTTCTCAACTCAAGGCCTACGAGACGTGTCCGTATCAATACAAGCTGTCTCATATTCTGCATATCCCGACCAAAGGAAGCGCGGCCTTTAGTTTTGGCCGCACGCTCCACTCAACACTCCAGACATTTTACGAACGCGTGAAAGCGCTGAACGAAGTGAGCCAACAATCGCTCTTCGAAGCATCGGTCGCGCCCGAAGCGCCTGGCGTCGTGCGCGTACCGACACTGGAAGAATTATTGTCGATGTACGAAGCGGCCTGGATCGGTGAGTGGTACGCAAGCGCCAAACAGCGCGAAGAGTATCGCAAAAAGGGCAAAGAAAT